>JBATOB010000103.1:0-8282 GCA_049290655.1 Chromatiaceae bacterium
CCCTGTAGGCTTGACGACAGCATCCCTGCTGTCGTCACCCCCGCCAGCCCCCACCCGGCCCTGCTGCGATATGCCGGTGAGGAACCAACACTGGTTATAGCCAGGCTGGCCCCATCCGGTGCCAAAGGGGGCTGGCCCCGGGCGAAGGCGAGAGGCTCGGCGGGGAGCCTTTAGCCCGCCACGCCCAACCATTGGTCGAGCACCTCATGAACTGGCTCGACCCCCTGGTGATCGAAGGAGGAAAAGCGTTCGACGCGGATGCGCTCGCCCTCCCTTGCCACCGCCCGCCGCACCAGCTCCACCTGGGCCATGCCGGCCCCCCGCTTGAGCTTATCGCTCTTGGTCAGGAGCAATAGCAGGGGCAGATGGGTCTCGCGGCTCCAATCCAGCATCCGCAGATCGAAGTCCGTCAGGGGATGGCGGATATCCATGACCACCACCAAGCCAATCAGGGATTGACGATGGCGCAAATAATCGGCCATCAGGTCCTGCCACTGGAGCTTGATGGCCTCCGAGACCCGGGCGTAACCGTAACCGGGCAGATCCACCAGGCGACGGCCCTCGCCGGTTTCAAAGAAGACGATCTGTTGGGTGCGCCCCGGCGTCTTACTGGTGCGCGCCAAGTGACGTTGATCACAAATCGTGTTGATGGCGCTGGACTTGCCGGCATTGGAACGTCCGGCGAAGGCAACCTCGCGCCCCGCGTCGTCGGGGGCCTGATCCAGGCGCGCCACGGCGCGGAGAAAGGTGGCTTGTCGATAGCGGGTCTTCATGCGCCTTGGGTCCCGGCCAGGGCCTGGTTATCGCGACACCAATGGCCCGACCTGCCACCCCACTTCTCCACCAGCCGTACCGTTTCGATAACCATACCCTTATCCACCGCCTTACACATGTCATAAATCGTCAGGAGGGCGACCTGGACCGCGCACAGGGCCTCCATTTCCACGCCGGTCTGACCCAGGGTCTCGACCCGCGCGCGGCAGCGCACCCGCGCGGTCTCCACCTCCGGATCCAGATCAACCCGAATGTGCGTCAGCGCCAAGGGGTGGCAGAGGGGCACCAGATCGGCGGTGCGTTTGGCCCCCATGATGCCGGCGACGCGGGCGATGCCCAGCACGTCCCCCTTTTGGTGGCCCCCGGCCAGAATCAGCTCCAGGGTCGCGGGCAGGAGGCGGATCCAGCCCTCGGCGATGGCGTGGCGGTGGGTCGCGGCCTTGGTGCCCACATCGACCATCCGCGCCTCGCCAGCCTCGTTGAAGTGGGTCAGTCCCGTCATGGCTGGGCTGGGCTGGGCTGGGCTGGGCTGGCGATCATGCCGCTCCGGGCGCGTGAGCCCGGCGCTCCAGGGATTTATCGAGTTCGTGGGCCTCGCATTCCAGGGTCTCGAGATCGACCAGGAACCAGGTGGCCGCGGCCTGTCCCACACCGCCGACGGTCCCCGGATTCAGCAGCAGGGTCTGGCCACCCTTCAGGTGCGGTAGCCACTGCTGGGCGGGATGGTGGCTGTGGCCGCAGCAGACTAGGTCCCAATCGCCGGTAGCCGCCAGGGCGCGGGCATAGTGGGGATAATGGACGAGGAAGATGCGCCGGCCGCCGAGTTCGATGCCGGCGTCCATGCCATGATATTCCACAACGCTATTGGGGTCCGCCGCCAGGCGCCCGAGAGTGAACATATCGCCCGTATTGTTGCCATGGATCATATGCACTGGCAGCCCATATTTCTCCAGGCAGCGCAAGGTACTGGGGGCAACCAGGTCGCCACAATGCAGCACTGCCTCGGCTCCCAGGGCCTTGGCCTCGGCGACGGCGGCGTCCAGCAGGGGAATATGGTCGTGGCTATCCGAGAGAAGGCAGATTTTCATGGAGAGAGGCTTCCAGCCTGAATGACAAATGATGGGCAAGCGAGGATCGGGAGTCGGCACGAATAGGCCGAGGCCCTGACTCGCCGGGCGCCTGCTCCCTCGGGAAGAGGCGCGCGCCGGGCCTAGAAGTTGGGCTTCTTGGGCGCGTCCTGGTACATCTTGACGCTGGCCAGGATCTCGGCCTTAGCCTCGTCCGGGCCGCCCCAGCCGGCGATGCGCACCCACTTACCCTCGTCCAGATCCTTGTAATGCTGAAAGAAGTGGGAGATCTGATCGAGAATGACCTCGGGCAGATCGCGAAAGTCCTGGACGGAGCGGTATTGGCGAGACACCTTGTCGATGGGCACGGCCAGGATCTTGGCGTCGTCGCCGGACTCATCGGTCATTTTGAGCACGCCCACCGGACGGCACTTGATGACGGAACCGGGGATCAGCGGATAGTTCGTCAACACCAGGACGTCCACCGGATCGCCGTCGTTGGACAGGGTGTGGGGCACATAACCGTAGTTGCAGGGGTAGTGCATGGCCGTATTCATGAAACGATCCACGAACATGGCACCGGTTTCCTTATCAAGCTCGTACTTGACGGGGTCCGAGTGAGCCGGGATCTCGATGACCACGTTGATCTCGTTAGGGACGTGATCGCCCGAGTTGACTCTGTCCAGATTCATTTTGATTCTCCGCGGGCGCCACACCTTGGCGCCAACAACAAAAAAGGGGCCAGCGTAGCCACGCCAACCCCAGAAATTTCCTGCATCGCGGTGCCAGGCGCAAACCGGGCACTGCCTTGATGGTGGCCTTGGCGCCGATGCGAGACCGGCGCCAGGAGCGCGCTACAGAATTGGCACAATCATCAGGGCGACGATGTTGATGATCTTGATCAGCGGGTTGATCGCGGGCCCGGCGGTGTCCTTGTAGGGGTCGCCGACGGTGTCGCCAGTGACCGCCGCCTTGTGCGCCTCGGACCCCTTGCCACCCAGGTTGCCATCCTCGATGTACTTCTTGGCATTGTCCCAGGCGCCACCGCCAGTGGTCATGGAGATGGCTACGAAGAGCCCGGTGACGATGGTGCCCAGCAGTACGCCGCCAAGGGCCTGCGGCCCCAGCAACAGGCCGACCACCACCGGTACCAGGACGGGCAGCAGGGAGGGGATCATCATCTCCTTGATGGCCGCCTTGGTCAGCATGTCCACCGCCCTGGAGTAATCCGGTTTGGCGGTGCCCTCCATGATGCCCTTGATCTCGCGGAACTGGCGACGCACCTCCACCACCACGGAGCCGGCCGCGCGGCCGACCGCCTCCATCGCCATGGCGCCGAACAGGTAAGGTACCAGACCACCGATGAACAGGCCGATGATGACCATGTGGTTGGACAGGTCGAAGGTCATTGCCGCGGCGGTGGGATCGATGAGACGCGCCTTAGCATCGAGCGCATGGGTGTAGTCGGCGAACAGCACCAGGGCGGCGAGGCCCGCGGAGCCGATGGCGTAGCCCTTGGTCACGGCCTTGGTGGTGTTGCCCACGGCGTCCAGGGGGTCGGTGATATTGCGCACCTCCTTGGGTAGCCCGGCCATCTCGGCGATGCCGCCCGCGTTGTCCGTAATGGGGCCGTAGGCGTCCAGGGCCACCACCATGCCGGTCATGGACAGCATGGAGGTCGCCGCGACCGCGATGCCATACAGGCCCGCCAGCTCGTAGGCGCCCCAGATGGCGGCGCAGACCGCCAGCACCGGCGCGGCGGTGGCCTTCATGGAGACACCCAGCCCGGCAATGATGTTGGTGCCATGGCCGGTGGTCGATGCCTCGGCGATATGGCGAACCGGGCTGTACTCGGTGGCGGTGTAATACTCGGTGATGAAGACCATCAGGGCGGTGAGCACCAGGCCGATCAGGGCCGCGCCGTAGATGCCGAGCCAGGTGTAACCCGCGATGCCGCCCATCATCTTCCAGGTGACGGGCAGGAAGGCGATGGCGGCGATGACCCCGGAGACCAACACGCCCTTGTACAGGGCGTTCATGATCTTCTTGCCCTCCACGTGCTTGACGAAGAAGGTGCCGATCACGGAGGCAAGGATGGAGATGCCCCCCAGGACCAGGGGATAGACGATGGCGTTCTCGGCGCCCCCCAGCAGCAGGTAGCCCAGCAACATGGTGGCGATGGTGGTGACGGCGTAGGTCTCGAACAGGTCGGCGGCCATGCCGGCGCAGTCGCCCACGTTATCGCCCACGTTGTCGGCGATGACCGCCGGGTTGCGTGGGTCGTCTTCCGGAATGCCGGCCTCGACCTTGCCCACCAGGTCGGCGCCAACGTCCGCGCCCTTGGTGAAGATGCCGCCGCCGAGTCGGGCGAAGATGGAGATCAGCGAACCGCCGAAGCCCAGGCCCACCAGGGCGGCCAGGGCATCCTTGGGCGCCAGGCCCATACCAGCGGTCAGCACGGCGTAGTAGCCCGCCACCCCAAGCAGACCCAGACCCACCACCAGCAGGCCGGTGATGGCCCCGCCGCGGAAGGCCACCTGCAGGGCGGCGTCGATACCGCCCCGAGCGGCCTCCGCGGTACGCACGTTGGCGCGCACCGAGATGTTCATGCCGATGTAGCCGGTGAGCCCCGAGAGTATGGCACCAATGGCGAAGCCGACGGCGGTGGGCCAGTTCAGGGCGTAGCCGATGATCAGAAACAGCACGACACCGACAATACCGATAGTCATGTACTGGCGGTTCAGGTACGCCTTGGCGCCCTCCTGAACGGCCGCGGCGATCTCGCGCATCCGGTCGTTGCCATCCGGCAGCGCAAGGATCCACTTCACCGACCAGACGCCGTATCCCAGCGCCACCAAGGCGCACAGGAGGGCAAAGATTGAGCCAACAGACATATTGAATTACTCCTCTTATTCGTCAAAAAACATCGGGGAAACCGATGACCCCAGGACCCGAACCAAGCCGTAAGCCCCATGACCAGCGGAGGATCGCGGCCAGGGCATGATACTGGCATCCGCGCCCTCTCGCACCCGCCACGCGAGAGCCGGGCGGCACCCCCCACGATACGCGCGAGCGGGCGCTTCCTCGACACCGCAACCTAAAGTCGGATGAAATCCGCTCTAGCGGCCGATACCGGAAAAGTCGGTACCGGGCCGCAGGCCGAAGGCCCGCCCCAGATCAAGCTCGCCAATCAGCCCGTCCACCGCTCGCTGCCCGTGCTCGCGCTGGACCTCGCCCAGCAGGAGCCGCACAGCATTTCGATTGTAACCGCTACCGAATATAAGTTGCTCGGTAATGATCTCTCGGGCGCGGTCAAGGGTCATGGTCGTTCCTTCATTCCAAAAGGGATGGGCATTGCGGCTAAGGGCCCGATCGGCAAGGGGCAGCGCGTTCACGGAGCATCCGCCCCTGGCCAGCACGCTCAGAGGCTGAAGGGGGCCAGCTTCTTGGGCACCGCCACATTGTCCAGGGTGACGTACTGGGGAAGGCCGTTCTCGTAGGGCGGATAGTCCTCGCCCTGGATCAGGGGATAGAGGTAGTCACGGCACTTGTCGGTGATACCAAAGCCATCCGCGCTGATGAAGTCCTTGGGCATGAACTTCTCGACATTCGCCACCTCGGACAGGGGCGCCATGCCGATCTCCCAGACGTAGGGCGAGGAGGACTTGCGCACCACGGTCGGCATGATGGCGCTATGGCCGGCAATGGCATACTCGACGCCCGCCTTGCCCAGGGCATAGGCCTGTTCCACGTCGGACTTGGCGCCCAAGTGACGGGCGGCGCGCTGCAGATAATCCGCCACCGCCCAATGGAACTTGTACCCGAGGGCATCCTTCACCAGGTTGGCCACCACCGGGGCGGCGCCGCCGAGCTGGGCGTGACCGAAGGCATCGCGGGTCCCCTGCTCGGCCAGGAAGCGGCCATCGGGCCAGTGGCAGCCCTCGGAGACGCAGATGGTGCAGTAGCCATACCGCTCGACATTGGCCTTGACCGCCGCCAGGAACCGCTCCTGGTCGAATTCCACCTCGGGGAACAGGGTGATGACGGGCATACCCTGATCCGCCACCAAGGCACCGGCGGCGGCGATCCAACCCGCGTGACGCCCCATCACCTCGATGACGAAGACCTTGGTGGAGGTGGCGCACATGGAGCGCACATCGAAGGAGGCCTCCAGGGTGGAGGTGGCGATGTACTTGGCCACCGAGCCGAAGCCGGGGCAGTTATCGGTGATCGGCAGGTCGTTGTCCACGGTCTTGGGGACGTGGATGGCCTGGACCGGATAGCCCAGGGCCTCGGAGAGCTGGGAGACCTTGTAGCAGGTATCGGCGGAGTCGCCGCCGCCATTATAGAAAAAATAGCCGATATCGTGGGCCTTGAAGACCTCGATGAGGCGCTCGTACTCGCGCTTGTTGGCCTCCAGGCTCTTGAGCTTGTAGCGGCAGGAACCGAAGCCGCCGGAGGGCGTGTGGCGCAGGGCGGCGATGTGCGCGGCGGACTCCTTGCCAGTGTCGATCAGGTCCTCGGTCAGGGCGCCGATAATGCCATTGCGACCGGCATAAACATTGGCGATCTGGTCCGGATGCTGGCGTGCCGTCTCGATGACGCCACAGGCCGAGGCATTGATTACGGCGGTGACGCCACCGGACTGGGCATAAAAGGCATTCTTCGCGGTCATGATTTCCCCTCGTTGTTGCTCGTCTCGTTATGAATTTGCCCTTCGTCACGACGCGGGGCAATGAAAATTATAGGCGCCGCCCGCCGGGCTGGCATCAGCGTCGACGGCCGGGCGACGACTGGCCTGGCAGGTCCCCCCGCTGCTCGGCGATATAGTCCGCCTGGGCCTGGAGCAGGGAGACGGCGCATTCGGACAGGTCATCGTACTCGTCCACCCCCGTACCCATCTGCTGGTGGACCCGGTAGAAAAACTGGCAACGATAGCGGCGATCATCCGTTTTAAAGATGACGAAATTACAACCGTCATCCGTGTTCCAGAACATGACCGGACAAGAGGTCAGCTCGCGGTCCGAGGCATGGAGGCGGATCTCGGCATCCGCCATCTTGATCTCCATCTCGCGGCCATAACGTTCCCGCAGCGTGGTCTGGACCATCCAGCGTTCGGATTCGGTGATGTCGGGGATCTCGGCCATAAGCGTATTTTCCGTGATCGATAGGTTTAGCTGGGGCTCGGTCCCGGCACAGGGTTCCAAGGTTATCGGAAGCGGGCTGGGGCTCCCAATCCAAACCTTGGATGCCGGAATGGCATCTCCTGATCATGCCTGCCCCCCGGTCAGCGCCGCGCCAGCCTCGGCAAATCCTCCCCCAGGCCCAGGGCCTGTTCGATGAAGGCCCGCTTGAGGGCCGGCGAGCGATCGGCGACGGCCAGGCCGGCGTTGCGGGCCGCCGCCAGCAGGGGGTTGCGGTTGCCGAAGAGCCGTTTGAAGGCCTCCATGACCCCCAGCATGCGCATATTCTCGCCCCGGCGGGCGCGTTCATAGCGGCGCAGGGTCCAGAGACCGCCGATATCCCGACCCTTGGCCAGGGCCTCGGCGAGATTGTCCGCCAGTTGGGCGGCATCCAGAAAGCCGAGATTCACGCCCTGGCCCGCCAAGGGGTGAATGGCATGGGCGGCGTCGCCGATAAGGGCGAGGCGGGGCCTGACATACTGATCCGCGTGCTGGAGGCGCAGGGGGAAGGCCGCGCGGCGGCCAATCGCGGTGACGGCACCCAGCCGCCCCTCGAAGGCCGTCTCCAGCTCCGCCAAGAAGGCGCTATCGTCGAGGGCCATGAGTTGTCGCGCCCGCGCCTCGGTCGCCGACCAGACGATGGAGCAGCGGCCATCCGCCAGGGGCAGGAAGGCCAGGGGCCCGGTGGGCAGGAAACGTTGCCAGGCCGTCTCGCCATGGGGCTCGGTGACCCGGACATTGGCAACGATGGCCTGTTGGTCGTAATCCCAGCCCGAGGTCGTGATGCCCGCCCGGGCGCGCACCCAGGAATCACGCCCATCCGCGCCCACCAGCAGGCGGGCGGTGACGCGATGGCCGTCGGTCAGATCGAGCAGGGCCCGTTCCGGGGTCAGGGTCAGACGGAGGCCGCGGGCGGGGCAGAGCAGACGGATATCCGACGCCGCCTCCAACCGCTCCCAGAGGGCAAGCTGGGTGATGCGATTCTCGACGATGTGGCCCAGGTCCGGCTCGCCGAGGTCGGCGCTATCGAAATGGATGCTGGCGCCGCCCACGGCGTCCCAGACCCGCATCTCCCGATAGGGGCTGACGCCCAGTTCCTGGATGCGCTCCCAGACCGTCGGGCCTTGCCCCAGGCGCGCCAACAGGCGCTGACTGGCGCGGCTCAGGGCCGAGACACGCAGGTCCAGCTCCCCCGCTGGCCAGTCGCGGCGGGGCTCCCGCGCCTCCGCGACGGCGATCGCCAGGCCCTGGCCAGAAC
>JBATOB010000104.1:0-8563 GCA_049290655.1 Chromatiaceae bacterium
GGGATGCTGGGCTGGATCCAGCCCTCCTCCCAGGCGCGATCGACGATGGCACACTCGATGGACTTGATGGCCACCGGGCTGTCGTCGATGTTCAGGGTGCAGGAGGCCTCGCAAGGGGCCGGACAGATACGACCGGTGAACTCCGGAAAGTTGTTGGTGGAGTGCAGCACCTCGATGGCCCGCCGCCAATCGCCGCGATACACCAGGTCGTTCCAGTCAGGAATCAGGTTATTGACCGGGCAGCCCTGATGACAGAAGGGGATGCCGCAATCCATGCAGCGCGCGCCCTGCTGGCGCATTCCCTCCTCGCTCAGGGGGATGATGAACTCCTGGTAATGTTGCAGACGGTCCGCGACGGGGGCATAGGCCCGGTCCTGTCGCGCATATTCCATGAATCCGGTTGTCTTGCCCATGATTGGCGATCCTCCTAGGCGGCCTCGGCGAACGCGGCCTGTTGTTCCGCGAGCAACTGGGTGAGCGCACGCCGGTAATCCACCGGCATGACCTTGACGAACTTCGGCAGGCTCTCGGCCCAATGATCGAGGAGCCGTTGCGCGACCGGGCTGCCGGTGTAGGCGAGGTGCCGCTCGACCAGTTGCCGCAGACGGAGGGCATCGAAGCGCGTCATGTCATGACTCACATCGACCCGGCCGTGGGCCGCGAGATCACCGCCCTGGTGATAAAGGGCCTCCAGGGCCGCGTCCTCGGGGAGGATGGGCTCGATCTCGACCATGGCCAGGTTGCAGCGCTTGGCGAAATTACCCTCCTCGTCGAGGACATAGGCGATACCGCCACTCATGCCCGCCGCGAAGTTACGGCCCGTGGGCCCCAGGCAGACAACCACGCCACCCGTCATGTACTCGCAGCCGTGGTCACCGACCCCCTCGACCACCGCCGTGGCCCCCGAGTTACGCACCGCGAAGCGCTCGCCCGCGACGCCGCGCAGGAAGCACTCACCGGAGATGGCGCCATACAGAGCTGTGTTGCCGATGATGATGTTGTCCTCGGCGCGGGCCAGACCCGTATTGGCCGGGGGCTGGACGATGATGCGCCCGCCCGAGAGCCCCTTGCCGACATAGTCATTGGCGACGCCCTCTAGGGCGACCGTGATGCCGCGTGCCAACCAGGCCCCGAAGGACTGGCCCGCGGTGCCTAGTGCCCGGATCGAGATGCAGTCCTCCGGCAGACCGGCATGACCGTAACGATCCGCGACGCGGCCCGAGAGCATGGCGCCAAAGGTGCGGTTGTGGTTACGGACCTGGATCTCGATCCGCACCGGCTTGCCGCCGTCCAGGGCCGGCCCGGCCTGGCGTATCAGCTCGTGATCCAGGGCCTTGTCCAGGCCGTGATCCTGGGGCTCGCAGTGATGGGTCGCGACCCCCTCCCGGGCCGGCGGCAGATGCAGCAGGCGGGCGAAATCCAGGCCCTTGGCCTTCCAGTGACTGATGGCCCGGCGCACATCGATGAGATCGGCGCGCCCTATCAGGTCCTCGAAGCGCCGGAAGCCCAGCCGCGCCATCAGTCGGCGCACCTCCTCGGCCACGAAGAAGAAGTAATTGATGACGTGTTCCGGCTTACCCGTGAAGCGCTTGCGCAACTCCGGGTCCTGGGTCGCCACGCCCACCGGACAGGTATTGAGGTGACACTTGCGCATCATGATGCAGCCCGACACCACCAGGGGCGCGGTCGCAAAGCCGAACTCATCGGCCCCGAGCAAGGCGCCGACCACCACGTCGCGCCCGGTGCGCAAGCCACCATCGACCTGCACCGCGATACGCCCGCGCAAGCGGTTCAGCACCAGGGTTTGGTGGGTCTCGGCCAGACCGATCTCCCAGGGCGAGCCGGCGTGCTTGATGGAGGTCAGGGGCGAGGCCCCGGTCCCCCCCTCGTAGCCCGAGATGGTCACATGGTCGGCGTGGGCCTTGGCCACCCCCGCCGCGACCGTGCCGACGCCCACCTCCGACACCAGCTTCACCGAGATGCGGGCTCGCGGGTTGACGTTCTTCAGGTCATGGATGAGCTGCGCCAGGTCCTCGATGGAATAGATGTCATGGTGCGGCGGCGGCGAGATGAGGCCGACCCCCGGCGTCGAATGCCGCACCCGGGCGATCTGTTTGCTCACCTTATGGCCGGGTAACTGGCCGCCCTCCCCCGGCTTGGCGCCCTGAGCCATCTTGATCTGGATGTCGTCGGCGTTGACCAGGTATTCGGTGGTGACCCCGAACCGCCCCGATGCCACCTGCTTGATGGCGGAACGGTGAGGATTAGGCGCGCCATCCGCCAGGGGCAGGAAGCGCTCCGGCTCCTCGCCGCCCTCGCCCGTATTGGACTTGCCACCGATCTGGTTCATGGCGATGGCGAGATTGGTGTGGGCCTCCTGGGAGATGGACCCAAAGGACATGGCGCCCGTGGCGAAGCGCTTGACGATCCCGGCCGCCGGTTCGACCTCGTCGAGGGGCACCGGATTACGGTCCAGGGCCAGTTCAAACAAGCCGCGCAGGGTGAGCAGACGCTCGTTCTGATCGTTGATGGCGCGGGAAAAGGCCTCGTAGGTCGGCCAATCGTTGGCGCGGGTGGCGTGCTGCAGCTTGGCGATGGCATCCGGGGTCCAGGCATGGGCCTCGCCGCGCACCCGGAAGGCGTAGTCACCGCCCACGTCCAGGTCATTTTCGTAGATGGGGTTGGCGCCATAGGCATCGGCGTGCCAGCGCGCCGCCTCTGCCGCGATCTCCCGCAGCCCGACGCCCTCGATGCGCGTCGCCGTCCCGGTGAAATAGGTCTCCACAAAGTCGCTGGAGAGCCCGACGGCGTCGAAGATCTGGGCGCCGCAGTAAGACTGATAGGTCGAGATGCCCATCTTGGACATCACCTTAAGCAGCCCCTTCTTGATGCTCTTCATGTAGCGGTTGTGTAATTCCGCCTCGGGGATTTTATCCGCGAGCTGGGGCCGCAGCGCCGAGAGGGTGTCGAAGGCGAGGTAGGGGTTGATGGCCTCGGCGCCATAGCCGGCCAGGACGGCGAAATGATGGATCTCGCGGGCCGCCCCCGTCTCCACCACCAGACCCGACTCGGTGCGCAGGCCCGTGCGCACCAGATGATGATGCACGGCGGCGGTGGCCAGCAGGGCGGGGATGGGGAGGTGGTCGGCATCGACATCCCGGTCCGAGAGCACCAGGATGTTGTGGCCGTCACGCACGGCCCGCTCCGCCGTCGCGCACAGTAGGGCAACGGCGGACTTCATACCCGTGGACCCCTGGGCGACCGGGTAGCAGATGCTAATGGTCTGGGTGCGGAAGGCCCCGGCGGTGTGATCCTCGATATGGCGGATGCGGGCCAGGTCCGTGTTGGTCAGGATGGGGTGATCCACCTCCAGCCGCAGGTGGTTGCTACCGTCGTGGATGCCCAGCAGGTTCGGGCGCGGCCCGATCAGGGACACCAGGGACATGACCAACTCCTCGCGGATGGGGTCGATGGGCGGGTTGGTGACCTGGGCGAAGTTCTGCTGGAAGTAATTGAACAGCGGCTTGGGCTTGTTCGACAGGATGGCGATGGGGTTGTCCGCCCCCATGGAGCCCACCGCCTCCTCGCCGGTGGTAGCCATGGGCGTCATCAGGAACTTGAGGTCTTCCTGGGTATAGCCGAAGGCCTGCTGGCGATCGAGCAGGGTCTGGGCACCGGGGGCCATGGGGCCGATATCCGGCGGCAGCTCACGCAGGCGGATCTGGGTGCGATCCAGCCACTCCTGGTAGGGTTTGGCCACCGCCAGGCTGGCCTTGACCTCGGCGTCGTCGATGATGCGCCCCTGTTCCAGGTCGATGAGGAACATCTTGCCGGGCTGCAGGCGCCACTTGCGGACGATGCGCTCCTCGGGGATGTCGAGGACGCCCATCTCCGAGGCCATGACCACCAGGTCATCATCCGTGATCAGGTAGCGGGCGGGCCGCAGGCCATTGCGGTCCAGGGTGGCGCCGATCTGGCGGCCATCGGTAAAGGCCACCGCCGCCGGGCCATCCCAGGGCTCCATGAGGGCGGCGTGGTACTCGTAGAAGGCGCGGCGCCGATCGTCCATCAGGGGGTTGCCGGCCCAGGCCTCCGGGATCAGGATCATCATGGCGTGGGCCAAGGAATAGCCGCCCACCACCAGCAGTTCCAAGGCATTATCGAAGCAGGCGGAGTCGGACTGGTTCTCGGGAATCAGGGGCCAGATCTTGTCCAGATCCGGGCCTATGATCTCGGACGCCATGTTGTGGCGGCGGGCCGCCATCCAGTTGAGGTTGCCGCGCAGGGTGTTGATCTCGCCATTGTGGGCGATCATGCGGAAGGGGTGGGCCAGGTTCCAGGTCGGAAAGGTGTTGGTGGAGAAGCGCTGGTGGACCAGGGCCAGGGCCGACTCGAACAGGGGGTGATGCAGATCCAGGTAGTAGCTCCCTACCTGGTCCGCCAGGAACATACCCTTGTAAACCAGGGTCCGGGTGGACAGGGAGGCGACGTAAAAGCTGGCCTGGGGCAGCCCGGCGAAGCGGATGGCGTTATCCATGCGCTTGCGGGTCACAAAGAGGCTGCGCTCGAAGGCGTCCTGGTCCGGGTGTCGCTCCCCGCGGGCGATGAAAAGCTGGCGCACCACGGGCTCCGTGGGCAGGACGCTCTCGCTCAGGACGCTGCTGTCCACCGGCACATCGCGCCAACCCAGGACACGATCACCGCCCTCGGCGACCTGGCGCTCGATGACCGCTTGTATCTCCCCATGGCGACCGCGATCCCGGGGCAAAAAGATCATGCCGACCGCATAGCTACCCACTGGGGGGAGTTCGAAGCACACCTCGGCGCGCAGGAAGGCATCGGGGATTTGCACCAGGATGCCGGCGCCATCCCCGGCCCGGGGATCGGCCCCCACGGCCCCGCGGTGCGTCAGGCGGACCAGGATCTCCAGACCCTGCTCGACGATACGGCGGCTCTTGACATTCTTGATATTGCAGACGAAGCCGACGCCACAGGCATCATGCTCGTAGGCGGGGTCGTATAGTCCCTGCGCTTGGGGTAGGGCGTTAAGGCTCATCGCTCACCTCGTGGGAACCGGTATCGGGTTTTCGGCCGCCAAGCCAGGGGCGGCATTGCGTTAGGCTTGGGATATTATGCCAAATGTATGCCAAAACTGCCCAGCCAATAAGGATCTGGACCCAAGCCCCCGGGCCGAGGCTAGCCTTGCCCCTTCGCGGTGCAGGAATCCCGTCCGCGCACCTATCCGCCCTATGCTCTAGCCCCACCCCAAGCCTAGATGCCCCGAAATTCGCTCCTTATCGGTGCAACCGCCGCCATTCACGCACCATCAGAGGACGCGTCCGTCTCCTTAGCCTCAATAAACCCACACCGAAGCCTTGTCATCATCATCCCCGGCTATGGCATGGCGGTCTCCCAGGCCCAGCACTCCCTGAAGGAGCTGATGGAACTGTATAGCGGACCCCGAAAACAGGACCACAATTTAAGTTAGCCACCGCCGGGCGCAAACAGGTGAATCGAGATGACCGAGAGGACACGTAAAACCTTTACTCCGGCGTTCAAGGCGAAGGTGGGTCTGGAAGCGATCCGTGGGGTGATGACGGCCAACGAGATTGCTCAGGAATACGGTATCCATCCGGTCCAGGTTGGGCAGTAGCGGCGGGCGATCACCGAGCAGGCCGGGACGCTGTTCGAGACGCAGCGTGGACGCAAGACGGCCGAGGACAGCATGGATGCCGATCGGCTTTACAGCGAGATTGGGCGGTTGAAAGTGGAGCTGGACTGGCTGAAAAAAAGTCCGGTCTGAGCCCATGAGCCCGCGGGGGGACTGGATCGAAGGGGTAGGCGATGCTGAAACGGCTGGGCTTTCGGTGCGGCACCAATGCGCCTTGGCGGGCGTGACACGCTCATGGGTATACGCACGCTCGCCCGGCGATGCCATCGATGAGCTGGACTTGTCGTTGCTGCGTCTGATCGATGCCGAGTACCCCCGTCGGCCCTGCTACGGGAGTCGGCGCATGGTCGTGTCGCTGCGTACGCACGGCTTTGAGGTCAAGCGCAAGCGGGTGCGGCGGTTGATGCGCGTGCTCGGCCTGGCCGGCAGGGTGCCGGGGCCACGCACCCGCAAGCCTCATCCCGCGCACCCGGTTTATCCGTACCTGCTGCGGGGCATGGCCATCACGCGCCCGAACCAGGTCTAGAGTACGGACATCACCTATATCCGTCTGGGCCATGGCTTTGCCTATCGGGTGGCGATCCTCGACGGGTACGCGCGTCGGGTGTTGGCCGGGCGGTTGTCGAATACACTCGCTTCAGGCTGTTGCATCGAAGGCTGGGAGGAGGCGCTACATGTTCATGATCGAGTGGGGATCTTCAACACCGACCAGGGTGCGCAATTCACCCGCATGGCGTTTACGCGGGTCCTCCGTGAGGCGGGCATCGCCATCAGCATGGACGGGCGCGGACGGGCGCTGGACAACGTGTTCGTCGAGCGGTTGTGGCGGACCGGTCAAGTTATGAGGACATCTATCCCAAAAGCTACGAGAGCCTCCCGGAGCTGTTGATCGGGCTGACCGAGTATTTCGCCTTCTACAATGATGAGCGACCACACCAGGCCTTAAACAACCGCACCCCAGGTGAGGTCCATCGGTGCAGGCAAGGTGGGGGCGCCGTCATCGCGGACGGTGTCAAGGACGAGCGGGCGATCGGTGAGGTCGTGGTTTAGACCGCACGAGAAGCCTCGGTTGGACACGCTTGGGGCAGCGCCATTCCGCTGCCATCAAGGCGAGCGGACTATACCCGCCTTATATGAAATATCGGTTAAAGAACACGCTGTAACAATCTGATATATTATATTTTATTTTGGGTGAGGTGCTGTCTTGACGGAGGGGTCCACTTCAACCACGTGTTCATGCTCGGAGGGGAAAGCTATCGCCTGAAACCAAAACTCGCTAACTGACCCATATTCCCTGACTACAGGGTGGACCAATATTGTTGGCCGCTACTGGGTCAGTTCTGGTGACCATTGACAATGTGCTCGCAATATCACGCAACATACAGATATTAATGAGATTTCTAGATGTCACTGGCAACGATGTTTGGCGAGATCCTGCAGGAGTTCATCCAGAAGGGGCCGGCGACGGTGATGGTCCGTAGGCTGCTTGAGCGCCTGCTTAACCTCAAGGGCTTGGACCGCTGGTTTGAGGCCACGGGACAAGTGCAGTACACGCGTGACATCCTGTTCTCGTCGCTGGTCAGGCTGATGCCGCAGATCTTGTGTCGCACCCAGGCCAGTGTGCAGGCCGCCTACCGCCATGCCAAGATCGCGGCCCCGATCATGACTGTTTACGCGAAGCTACGCGGAATCGGGCTGATGACCTCGCAGGGTTTGGTGCGGCACATTGCACGCGAGGCCCAAATATTGATCGAGACGATGCAGAGTGAACGGCCGGCGCAACTGCCTGTCTATCGGCTGAAGTACCTTGATGGCAATTGTCTTGCCGTCAGCGAGCATCACCTGAAGGCCTTGCGCACCACGGCGGTGGGACCCTTGCCGGGGAAAACCCTGGTGGTCTTCGATCCCCAATTGGGCTTGGCGATGGATGTCTTTCCCTGCGCCGACGGACATGTCTAGGAGCGGTCGTTGTTGGGCGCGGTAGCTGACCCCGTGGCGCCGGGTGAGGTCTGGGTAGCCGACCGCAAATTCTGCGTCTCGGGGGTTCATGCACGCCACCGCGCACTGCGGAGCGTTCTTCATGATCCGCCAGCACGGGGGCCCACCACCAAGCCCTTGGAGGCGATGCCATTGGTCGGCACCGGCAAGACCGGTATAGTGGACGATCATGCCACTAAAGTACCGCGCTCTGTTCCAGGACCACATAATCGAGATCGCGATCTCTGACGTCGGCTTGACGCCACCGGGCGGGGCTGGGGTTCTGAATGAGCGGACAATGCCGAGGGAGTCATCGCCTGGACACCGGATCGGCATCGCCAAGGGGCAATTTGATGTCCCGGACGACATCGACGCGCGCAATCCCGAGGTAGGGCGCCTGTTTCTGGGTGAGGACCATGAGTTGATGGTCGCTCAGCAGAGCGCCACAGGTGATTGGGACAACGAGGACGACGATGTCTGGAGCCATGTCCCAACCGTGTGACAACCTTTGCCAGGCTCGAATCTTGCCCCGGTCCGGGATAGGCTCGCCAGCATCCCTCATTTCATAAGGCCAGGCCTACCCATTGGTCTCACTCCGTGACCCTTGACCGGGGCTGATGCGTTAGCCTCCTGCCGCGCATGACAACCCCGCCCCCCTGATCAACCGCGCCTCGCGCACCCCGCGCAGGGCATTGCACACCCGGATCGCCTCGGCGCGGTCGAGGTCCGCCAGGGTGACCGGGGCCTCCCGCGCCCCCCAGGCCGGATCATCCAGCAGGACGCCGCGCATCACGCCGGGCAGCACCCCCGCGCTCAGTGGCGGGGTGACCCAGGTGCCGTCGAGCTTCAGGAAGATATTGCTGCGCGCCCCCTCCGTCACCCAACCGGCCCGGTTATGGAACAGCATGTCGAAGG
>JBATOB010000105.1:0-10786 GCA_049290655.1 Chromatiaceae bacterium
GTAGCGCACTCCGTCCGGGCCGCGGTGGGGCGCCGCGCTGGTCATGTCGCGCAGGGCCGCGGGATCGACCGGGGTGCCGTCGAAATGGATAATGCCGCAAATGGCGCTCATGGTGGGATCGGTCGGCGGGGTGTTTTAGGAGCGATTCAGTAAGAAGCGTGTACACATTCAATAGTGCCATCACCGCCAGCGGGAAGCGAGAGGCATCGGTTGCGCGCGTCGGCTGCGTGTCTATTAACGCCTGTAGGTCGGACTTCAGTCCGACTCATGTTGCGCCTACCGACGTCTGTAGGTCGGGCTTCAGCCCAACCTTGGCGGCCATGATGCATCGTCGCGCCGTGGTCGGACTGAAGTCTGACCTACAGTCCGACCTACAGGGGTTAAGGTGGCTGGATTGATTCGGTTGTTCGGGAAAGCCTGCGCGCGCGGCCAAATCGGTGCGGATTTTGGCTACCGGATTGCGGGTCAGGATCTGTGGTCGGATGTCCATTTGCCTTTGCTGTCCGAATATGCCATGGGCGTGGGGCAACCCGTACCTCGGGACGAATGGGTTCCGTCGGTCGAGTCCGATGCGGCGGCCGCGGCGACCACGGGATGGCTGGCGGGGGCGACCCGGCGGGTGGTCTCCCGCTCCGGCCAAGCGGCCTATGGGTTGGAGATCGCCGATTTGGCGCGGTTTGTGGTGGCGAAATCCGGCGGCGGGATCTACCGCGCCGGTGCCGCGCCGGGCGGGGCCCCGGCGGTTCTGGAAGAGGCCCTGCTCGGGCCGCCCCTCACCTTCGCCCTGGCATTGCAGGAGGTCTGGTGCCTGCATGCCAGCGCGGTGCTCAAGGGGGGCCAGGCGATGCTGTTCCTTGGCGCGTCGGGTGACGGCAAGTCCACCCTGGCGGCCTATCTGAATGAGGCCGCGCCGGGTGGTTGGCGCCGACTGGCCGACGACATCCTGCCTTGCGTATTGGCGGGGGGCCTGCCCTTTGCCAGACCGCACTTCCCCCAGTTGAAACTGTCGCCGGAGGAGCGCTACCCGAGCGCCGCCGATGAGGCCGTCCCCGTTGGGGCTGTTGTCGTGCTCAGGCCGACCCGGAAGTCGGCCGAGATCGCCCTGGAGCCCCTGGTTGCGACGGCCGCTGTCAAGGCGCTGGCGGAACAGACGGTGGCGGTGAGCCTGTTCGACCGGGCCCTGCACGGGGCGCATCTGCGGTTCGTGGCGGGCTTGGTGCGGGCGGTGCCGGTCTACCGCATGTGCTATCCCCATGACTACGAGCGCCTGGGAGACGTTGCCCGAGTGCTGGAGGGGATTTAGGCACCCAAGGATTCCCCCAGCGAGGCGGAGCCGTTGCCCCGTCTGGCTTGGGGGAAGGCATTGCCCTTGCACGCTTCATGCTGGCGGGGATGCCGGAATCCAGAACCGGGGAGGCCGCCTCGTGGTCGGGTCTCGGGAGGTCCAGGTCCCTCTTAAGCTGGCTGCGTACCGCCGGTATCCGCCTTGACCTCGATGAGGTTGTGGTCCTTCAACTCGGCGATCAACCGCGTGAGGTCCTGGTCCAACCGGTCGGGATCAACCAGATACTCTTGGGCCATGCGGTCGAAAACAGGCCCCCAAGCGTGGTACTCCATCATCAGTTGCCAGAACCGTGTACCGGTTTCGTCGAGTCCGTAGTATGTTTCCGTCGCCAGGTTCAGGAGGACTGACGTCTCGCCGATTGCCTGGAAGACGGTTTGGGGCGACGGATTGAGTCTTTGGTTGTGTTTCATCTGTCCCAACCTCACTGAGTTAACAGGATTTAAACAGAGACCTATGGTTTCCCTTCCGCCGCTGTGGGTCACCGGGCCCCTGTCTGACGCCCGCTGCCCCGAGACAATGCTGGCAGGCCTGGTCACCGGGCGCATCGTGCCGCCGCGGACCTTGGATTTCCTGGAAGCGGCGCTGGCCGCGGCCCGTGCGCATGGGCTGGTGGCCCTGGTCCATGAGAGGCTGCGTGCTACCTGCTGGCAGGATCTGCCTGAATGGGGGCGACAGCTCTGGTGGCGGGCGGCGTCCGCGGACGCGGCGGCGGCCCTGCGGCGTGACCTCCATCTGCGCGAGACGCTGGACCTTCTGGCCGAGGCGGGCGTTCACCCCCTGATCATCAAGGGTGCGGCCCTGGCGCAGACGCATTACCCGAGCCCAGGCTTGCGTCCGAGAGGGGATAGCGATCTCTGGATTCCGGATGGGGATCGTATCACGCTGGACAGGACGCTGCTCGGTGCGGGCTACGAGGTACCGTTGGGCATCGACGGTGACCTGATCAGGCACCAGACATCCTATGTTGGGCGTTCCGGGGATCGCGGCTTTGCCCTGGTGTACGATATCCATTGGCGAATCAGTAACAGGGCGGCCCTGGTTCACAGCAAGACACTCGATTATGCCTTTTGCGCCTCGCGCGCCATGGCGGTCAAAGCGCTCGGCCCCAACGCCCGCGCGCTGGCGGACGAGGATGCCTTGCTGCTCGCGTGCGTCCACCTGGTTGGCCATCACGCCCAGGAACAGCGGCTCATCTGGCTGTATGATATTCACCTCTTGGTCGAGGCCATGGACGGGTCCTGCTTTCGGGGGTTCGCCACTTTGGCTGAGGAGTCTGGGTTCGCGGCGGTTTGCAAGGACGTCATCCGCCGATCGGCCGGGTATTTCGATACCCGGAGCACGGATGCGGCGGCCTGGTGCGAGGAGCCAGAGTCGGTGGGGGCGGCGGCTGTCCCTTCCATCCGGCTCGGGTATGCGACTGCATCCGATGTCTTGTGGAGTAACTTGCGCGCTTTGCCAAGTTGGAGCCAGAGGATAGGGTATGTCGTCCAGACGGCCTGGCCGTCCGCAAGCTATATGACGCGCCGCTACGCCATCGACCGGCCGTGGAGGCTGCCTTACTACTACCTGAAGCGTTTGGTGTGCGGATTGGCAAAGCTGGGACGCGGACCTGGCGCCAATTAGGTCTCTTGAAACCGGGACAGTGGGGCCCCGTGATGCCCCTAAAATTTGGAACCCTTACGCTGGTTTCAAGGCCGGACATCAGGGGTAAAAAGATGCGGGAGTGAGCAGGAAGCTGATCTCCTCCAGGTCCAGGCCTACCAGTGTCAGGTGGCCGTTCTGGCGTCCGGAGCCTTCTTCACTGAATTCGAAGCGATAGGTGCGCCCAAGCCGCAGGCCCTCGGTTGTCCAGCGCAACCGCAGGCGGCGCAGGGCCACCGTCTGGTCGAGAAACTGGAGTTCGCGCTCCTCGCAGGCCGCGCGGCAGATACCGAGGGCTAGCTCCCGCGCCCGCAGGCTATCGAGCCAGTACCAGCCGATGAGGAGCAGGACGAAAATGGCCAGGAGGCTTTCCATAGAGGGACTCGGGGCGAACCAGGGTTCGTGTTAGTGGGGCTTGTTTGGCAAGGAAGCTAACGTGGTGGGCTTGGGGAGACGCCTTTATTTTCCGAGGATAGCATAGGACCCCGTCAGTCGCGGCGGCGGTGCCACGGGTGGCGGCCCGGCGTCGCAACCCATGCGGAACGGACGCCAAGTCAGCGGGCTAGGAGGATTTTAGGCCTCAATCGTACGTATCCATGGTTCCCAGGTCCGTGACCATCTCCGGCCCGCCCGGTAGAGGGGAGGGTGCTATCATTATTCCCGGCGTAACCTTCGGCATGATGGCTAGGATTTTATGACGAGGTTCGCCAGCCGGCATTTCCCGCGACGGGGCCTCTCGCCAACAAGGTTTGCCATCAACCCGCGATCAGTCGCCTTGTGTTGCGAGGGGTCGTGTTTTCCCATGTCCTTGCCTGGCCGCCGTGCCGGGAATGTTGTAGGACCACCCTAATGGGTTTGGTCAACGGCCTTCATTTCAGAAACCTTCGTGGGGATATCTACGGTGGCATCACCGCCGGCGTGGTGGCCTTACCATTAGCTCTGGCCATGGGCGTCGCCTCCGGCGCTGGACCCATCGCGGGTATGTATGGCGCCATCTTCGTGGGCTCTGTTCGGTGGCACTCCCGCTCAGGTCTCGGGTCCCACTGGCCCCATGACGGTGATCATGGCGGCAATCTTCACCCAATATACGGCCATGTTCCCGGACGACCCGGCGCGGGGCGCGGCCCTGGCCTTTACCGTGGTCATGCTGGGCGGGTTATTCCAGATTCTGTTTGGCCTCCTCAAGATCGGCAAATTCATCGAGTTGGTGCCTCACCCGGTCGTTTCGGGCTTTATGAGCGGCATCGGTGTCATCATCATCCTCTTGCAACTACCACCCCTGCTGGGCTACCCCACCCAGGCCGGCCCCCTGGCCTCGGCGGAGGTCTTGCCGCTGGCCCTCGACCATATCGTGATTGACGCCGTCATTCTGGGTGCTATCTCCCTAGCCATTGTCCTGTTTCTGCCGAAGAAGATCGGCCGCCTCATCCCCTCGCCCCTGGTGGCTCTCATCGTCGGTACTCTGGTTTATATGCTGTTCCTGCGTGGCGGCAATGCCTCGATTCTTGGCCAGATTCCCACCGGTTTGCCGGACCCCCGGATGCCAACCTTCGAGTTCACCCTGCTGCCCATGATGCTCCAGTCAGCCCTGACCCTGGCGGCCTTGGGTGCCATCGATTCCCTGCTGACCTCCTTGGTGGCGGACAACATCACCCGCACTTATCACAAGTCCGACCGGGAACTCATCGGCCAGGGCATCGGCAACACCATTGCGGGATTGTTCGGCGGCCTGCCCGGCGCGGACGCCACCATGCGGACCGTGGTCAATGTCAAGTCAGGCGGTCAGACCCCCCTCTCCGGCGCCTTGCATTCGGTCGTCCTGCTGGCCATCGCCCTGGGCGCCGGCGCCCGGCGAGCAATATCCCCAATGCCGTGCTGGCGGGCATCCTGATCAAGGTCGGCATCGACATCATCGACTGGGACTATCTCAAGCACTTGCGCCATGCCCCCAAGGCCGGCGTGACCATGATGCTGGTGGTGCTGGTGATGACCGTTTTCGTCGATCTCATCATTGCCGTGGCCACGGGTATGGTCATGGCCAGCATGGTCTTCATGAAGCGCCATACGGATCTGCAACTCCAGAGTATAAAGACCATCCGCGAGGTGGACGAGGACACCCGCCCCGTGGATGGTGGGTCTGGCTGGAGTTGAAGTATAAAGACCATCCGCGAGGTGGACGAGGACACCCCCTTGTCGCCGGAGGAGGCGGAAATCTTCCGGGCGGCCCAGGGCCGTATCCTCCTGGTTCACCTGGGGTTCCCGAGGGCCATCGGGTCGAGAAGGGTCTGGTCGCCCTCCAGGAGGCCCAGCGATTGTTGGGGGCGAAGCAGGCCTAGTTTGTTGGCATGAGTATCGAAGTCGAGATTGCCGCCTCGACTTTTAACTTGACGCCCGAAATTCCGCTGACTAAGATGCCATCCTTTCCTGGCTACGTAGCTCAGCTGGTTAGAGCGCAGCACTCATAATGCTGATGTCACTAGTTCGAATCTAGTCGTAGCCACCAAAACCCGAAATAAATCAGCCCCTTAATAGGGGCTTTTTTATATCTGGGTTTTAGGCATCGCGTGATCTTCTCCCCATCGGGTCATGACGATGAGATCCACATCGGTCAGGGGGGCTATTTGGGCAACTTCATCTATTCCAGCGCCGAGGTCAAGGGTTATCGGTGCTGGGCGGGTACAGGGAAGGCTGCGCTATCCGTGCGCTTGACCCGAACAATACCATCCTGGACGGCCAACTCACTGCCACCAGCCTTCATGATAATCAATCCAGCAATGGTCAGCCGCGGGCGAGGACGCGAACGTCGATAACCTCGGCGTCACGGTCCAGTAGAGCTTAAGTAGGGGTATAGTCCAGCGTGGTTTGCCCCAAGCCTTTGTACGGATGACAAAATAGCTTATGAATAAGAGAAGTCTGATTCCCTCGCTGCCCCGCTGGGCCATCATGCTGCTGGTGTTGTCCGGCCTGGTGCCTTTGCCAGATACCGTCCCCACCGCGGAAGCGGCTCAGAAAAGACCGCGCGTGGGCCTGGTGTTGGGAGGGGGTGGCGCTCGCGGCCTGTCGCATGTCGGGGTATTGCAGGTGCTGGAGGAACTGCGCGTGCCGATCGACTGTATCGCTGGCACCAGCATGGGCTCCATCATCGGGGGTCTCTATGCCTCGGGCATGACCCCCGAGAGAATGGACGAGACCTTGGGTAATATCGATTGGCCCCAGGTGTTTACCGATGGGCCCCCGCGCGCCGATCTGCCCTTCCGGGCCAAGCAGGAACAACGGGTTCTGCTGACGGACAAGGGGGTCGGCATCAAGGATGGCAAGGTGCAGTTGCCCCTGGGTTTGTTGCAAGGTCAGAACCTCTCGCTGCTGTTGGAGGAACTGACCCTGCCCGCCGCCGATGTCCGGGATTTCGATCATCTCAAGGTGCCGTACCGGGCCGTCGCCACCGATCTGGCCTCGGGTAAGGCCGTGGTGCTGGAGTCGGGCGAATTATCCCAAGCCATGCGCGCCAGCATGTCCATCCCCAGCGCCCTGGTGCCGGTCGAACTGGATGGCAAACTGCTGGCGGATGGCGGCATGGCGGATAACGTGCCTGTGGACGTGGTGCGCAACCTGTGCAAACCCGATGTCATCATCGCGGTGGACGTGGGCGCGCCACTGGTGGCAACCCAGGACCTGACATCGGTGTTGTCCATCACCGAGCAACTCACCGGCTTCTTGACCGTCCGCAATACCGAGGTACAGCTCGCTACCCTGGGACCCCGGGATATTCTGATCAAACCGGATCTTAAGGATATATCCAGCATCGATTTTGAAAAATTCGCGGATGCGGTCGCGGTGGGCTATGCCGCGGCCAAGGCCAAATTGACCCCTCTGAGCCGACTATCCATGGGGCCCGAGGCCTTTGAGGCCTTTTTGGCCGCCCGCCCGGACCTGCCCGAAAAGAACCATCCCGTCATCGACTTCATTCGCATCGAGAACGAGACCCGCTTGTCGGACCAGGTCATCGAGCAGCAGATCGGTCTCAAGCCGGGTGACCATCTCGATCCGGAGAAGCTCAACCGTGATCTCAATGTGATCTATGGCATGGGCAACTTTCAGGCAGTCGAGTATTCCATCGTCAAGGAAAACGGCAAGACCGGCCTGGTGGTCGAGACCAAAAAGAAATATATCGGTGACAATAACCTGAATTTCGGGCTATTTCTGGGCGCCAACCTGAAGGGCGACTCGATGTTCAACATCAGCGCCGCCTACACCATGTCACAAATCAACTCCCTGGGCGCGGAATGGCGCACCTTTCTGCAAATAGGCAACGACAGTGCCTTTCTGACCGATTTCTACCAACCCCTAGATGCGGGTCAGGAATACTTTATCGATCCCTACCTGAGCTACAAGCAGTACAACCTCACCCTGGAGAGCGATTCCCAGGAGTTGATTACGGGCTTTCGGGTGCGCGAGTTCCAGCTCGGCCTGGACGCCGGCCGCAATCTTGGCCATTGGGGGCGGGTGGTCATGGGCCTTTATTACAACGGGGGGAACAATGGCCGTCGTCTTGGCATCGTCTCCCCCTATGAGGGCGACTTCAACAACAGCGGCTTTTCCTTGCGTCTGGAGGCGGATACCCTGGACAGCATCAATTTCCCGACCAAGGGCTATATGGCCAATGTTCGCTTACGTGGCGCCATGACCCTGCTCGGCGCCGATGCGGACTATCAAACCTTGCTCGTGGAAGGGCACAAACCCTGGACCTGGGGAAAATCCACCCTCATCCCTCGCCTGTATCTGGGTGGCACCCTGTCCGGCGATCCCGGTCCCGAGGACTTGTTCCTGCTGGGCGGTTTCCTCAATCTTTCGGGTTATCAACTGGGAGACATTACCGGGCAGAACGTCGCCTTCGGGGAGCTGATTTACATGTATCGGCTGGATAGTGCCTCTTCGGCCTTTTCCATCCCGCTCTACGCCGGCGGTTCGCTGGAGGTAGGCACTGTCTGGGAGTCGCTGGACCGTATTGAGGCCGATGCCATCATCCCCGCGGGCAGCCTGTTCCTGGGTGCCGATACCCCCCTGGGACCCTTCTATCTGGGCGCCGGCTTCTCCAAGGACAGCCATGCGTCCCTCTACTTGATGCTGGGTAAATTCTTCTGATGGCGGACGGCCAGGACCGCAACCCGAGGTAGGGCAGGGGCCCCACGGGGATCGCCCCCCCCCGCGGAGTTCCGGGCCGGCCCGGGCCCTAGGCGAATTCCACCAGCAGGTCCTTGGCATTGACGCTCTCGCCATGGCGGGCGTGGATGGCGTGGATAATGCCTTCCCGTTCGGCGGTGAGCATGGTCTCCATCTTCATGGCCTCGATGGAGATGAGGGGATCGCCCTTGGCAACTTTCTGACCGACATGGATGGCCAGGGTGACAATGGTACCGGGCATGGGGGCGCCGACGTGCCTGGGATTACCTTCCTCGGCCTGGGGCTTGGCCTTGAGGTTGGCGAGACCCGTCTTGGGTACGCGCACCACCCGGGATTGACCGTTGAGTTCGAAGAAGACCTTGGCCAGGCCCTCGCCGTCCGGACTCGCCATGCCCTGTTCGGAGATGATGAGGTTCTTGCCGCGTTCGAGTTCCACGCTGATCTCCTCGCCGCCTTGCAGACCGTAAAAGAAGGCGGGGGTAGGCAGCACGGAGACGTCGCCGTAATGACTGCGATGAGCCGCGTACTCCTTGAAGACCTTGGGATACATGAGATGGGAGGCCAGGTCGGTGTCCTGAATATGGCGTCCGGTGGCGGTCTGGGCCTCGGCCCGGGCGGCCTCCAGGTCCACCGCCGGTAGCCAGTCCCCGGCCCGGCCGACAAGGGGCGGCTCGCCCTTGAGGACCTTCCGCTGCAAGGCCGGGGGGAAGCCATCCGGTGGGTAGCCCAACTCGCCACGCATGAGAGAGATCACCGAGTCCGGGAAGGCGATCTCGCGGGCCGGGTCCGCGACTTCCGCGGGCGTCAGGCCGTTGGCGACCATGAAGAGGGCCAGGTCGCCGACCACCTTCGAGGTGGGGGTGACCTTGACGATGTCGCCAAAGAGACGGTTGACGTCAACATAGGCCTGGGAGACCTCCCCCCAGCGGTGATCCAGGCCCATGGCGCGGGCCTGCTCGCGCAGGTTGGTGTATTGGCCGCCGGGCATCTCGTGGCGATAGACGTCGGCGGTGCCGGAGCGGATGTCGGCCTCGAAGGGGGCATAGTAGCGCCGCACCCCCTCCCAGTAGTGGGAGAGCCCCCGCAGGGCGTCCAGGTCCAGGCCCGGGTCCCGGTCGCTCCCGGCCAGGGCGGCGGCGATGGCGCCCAGGTTGGGCTGGGAGGTGAGCCCGCTCAGGGCGTCCAGGGCGCCATCGACGGCGTCGCAGCCGGCCTCGACGGCGGCCAGGACCGAGGCGGCGGCGATGCCGCTGGTGTCGTGAGTGTGGAAGTGGATCGGCAGGCCGACCTCCTGCTTGAGGGCTAGTACCAGCTCCCGGGCGGCGCGGGGCTTGCAGACCCCGGCCATGTCCTTGATGCCCAGGATGTGGGCGCCGGCCTTTTCCAGTTGCTTGGCGAGATTCACGTAATACTTGAGGTTGTACTTGGGCCGCGCCGGATCGAGCAGGTCACCCGTGTAGCAGATGGCTGCCTCGCAGAGGGCGCCCGTCTCGATGACGGCCTCTATGGCCACCCGCATATTGTCCACCCAGTTCAGGGAGTCAAAAACGCGGAAGAGGTCGATGCCCTCCTTGGCCGCCTGCTGGACGAAGTAGCGCACCACGTTGTCGGCGTAATTGGTGTAGCCGACGGCGTTGGAGGCGCGCAGCAGCATCTGGAGGAGGAGGTTGGGTACGGCGGCGCGCAGGCGGGCGAGACGTTCCCAGGGGTCCTCCTTCAAGAAGCGCAGGGCGACGTCGAAGGTGGCGCCGCCCCAGCATTCCAGGGAGAAGAGCTCCGGCACCAGGCGCGCGTAGTGAGGGGCGATTTCGGTCAGATCATGGGTGCGCATGCGGGTGGCGAAGAGGGACTGATGGGCGTCGCGCATGGAGGTGTCGGTGAGGAGGACGCGCTGTTCATTCCGCATCCAGGCGGCGAATGCGTTGGCGCCCAACGCCTGGAGCCGGTCCCGCGAGCCGGGGGCTGGGTCCCGGGTGAGATCGCAAGGGGGCTTTACCGGGGGTGCCATCGGCAGGGCGGGCAGGGCACGGCCCTTCATCTCCGGGTTGCCATTGACCCGGATATCGCCGAGAAAACGCAGCAGGCGGTTGGCGCGGTCGCGGCGCTTGCGGAACTTGAAAAGCTCTGGCGTCTCATCGATGAAGCGGGTGGTGCACTTCCCCGAGAGGAACAGGGGATGGTTGATGACGTTTTCCAGGAAAGGCAGGTTGGAGGCTAGCCCACGCACGCGGAACTCGCGCAGGGCGCGGTCCATGCGCCGCGCCGCTTCCTCGGGGCTATGGCCCCAGGCGGTGACCTTGACCAGGAGGGAGTCGTAGTAGGGGGTGATGACGGCCCCGGAATAGGCGGTGCCGCCATCGAGGCGGATACCAAAGCCCGCCGGGCTGCGATAGGCGTTGATGCGGCCATAATCCGGGGTGAAGCCGTTCTCCGGGTCCTCGGTGGTGATGCGGCACTGGAGGGCGTGGCCATTGAGGCGCACGCCTTCCTGCCTGGGCACGTGGGAGTCGTTGTCGCCCAGGCGTGCCCCCTCGGTAATGGCGATCTGAGCCTTAACGATATCCACGCCAGTCACCAGCTCGGTGACCGTGTGTTCGACCTGGATGCGTGGATTGACCT
>JBATOB010000106.1:0-3841 GCA_049290655.1 Chromatiaceae bacterium
GTCCTCCTCAACCCCGGAAAACCCCTCAAAGCGGAGCACCAGACCGAAGCAACGACGGCATGACCCATGCGACAACTGCCTTGACACCTACCGAGCAGGAGACGCTGGTACCCTGCGTGCCAGCGAACGTGGCGCCAGGTGCGCACGGACGCGTGGATCGGCTATGAGCCCCGGGCGGCGCGGGGCTACGACCCGATGGCGGTGGCCGTCCGTGGCGACCAGGCGAAGACCGACCAGCATCTCCCGATGATTCATATGGCGTTCGGGAACCTCGATGCCTGGTTGCTCGGTACGCACCACGGCGTGTTGCCGCAGCACTTGCCGATGTACCTCAACGAGTAGATCTTTCGGTTCAACCGTCGGTTCTGGCCAATGGCCGCGTTTGACAGCGTGCTGGGGATCGCCATGCATGCGGCAGCGCCCACCGACGCGGGGCTGTACGATGGAGTGTGGGCGCATCCTGGGGGTTGGCGCGCATGATGGACGGATTCGACAATCAGCGGCATGGGGATGATCTCCTCGGGGGCACGTGGTATAGCGCACCGGCAACTCGAGTCGCAGCGGTCTTGCCATGACCGTGACCCCGGCTTTCTGCTCTGCTGGTCAGATCCTCACGGCTGGCAGGAGCCCAGATTGTCAGGCGGTAGCTCCCTGACGGTCACCTCCGCGCTCCCTTTGTTGGCACCGAGCCCCCAGAAATAGGGCCAGGCCCAGAATCGTCCCGGCAGCAGGCCAAAGACGGCATCGTTCACATACAGGAACAACTCGCCGTCGGAGCGCGCCCGGTACTCGGTGGGACCGGAGCCAATGGGGAAATCCTCGGCGCCCGCATCCCCGATCCGCCCCATCAGCTTGAGCCAGGGCTCCCCCAGGTGGCGACGCAGGGGTATCCAGGGCATCAACCAGGGGTCGTCGAAGCCATCGGGACCCATGCCGGTGTGCTCCGTGCCATCCTGCCATGGCAGGGTCAGCCCTGCGATACCGAAGCAATACCGCTTACCTTTGCTGAGGCGGATGCCCGGCGCGAAACAGGGATTGGCGATGTCCAGAGACCCCCTGTCTTTGAGGGTGCTCGACTCGGAGCCTTGGCAGAGGCCCCCCAGGGTGCTTCGGGCATGAAACAAACCGCGGTCCAGTGCAGCCAGGAGTAGGATCAGGATCACCGCCATCAGTCCACCGGCCCCCATCCACTTGCCCAGCCGGCGCGGCTGGCTGTTGGCGGCGCCGCGAAAGCGAGCGGTGAGACTCCCCTTCCACTGGGGCACGGAACCCTGATGCTTCAGCTTGGCCCAGGCCGCGGCCGCATCCTCGGCGGTCTTGCGGTGGGCGAGGGATTTCAACCAGAAGGCAATACCGAAGGCACCCGCGAAACCGCCCAGCCAGGCGGGATTCTGGAGCAGGGTGTCGAACCAGGCACCCGCCACGCTGGGCAGCAGTGCCTTGGCCAACTGGAAGAGCGGGTCCAGCAGACAGGCCTTGCCAATGCACAGACCGTCCTTCTCCCAAGGAAGGTAGAGGGGCGAGAGAAGCAGAGCCAGGGTCAGGAGCACCAGGCCGCCGTATAGCCAGCGCCGCCAGAAGATGACGTCCAATGCGGCATTCATCGCCCGGGCACGCTCGGTGGCCTCGGCTGGGGTCTCAAGGGTGGGAACCGAGCCCCGGGTGGTCACGACCTCGTAGTCGGCGGGTATTCCTGTTGGTGTATAGGGGATGGTCCCGCAGCGGATGCGCTCCAGCACGCTACGGTGGATCTTGGTTTTGTCGATGCACACCCCGTTAACGGGGTCTTGGCACAGGAGGGTGATGTTGCGTGGCTTATAGCGGTAGTAGGCGGCCAGTCCGGAGCGGGAGTCGTGCTGGGGGCCATTCCAGTCGGAGCGCCTCAGGAGATCCTGGCGCCGCGCCGGGATCAGGTGCAATCCTGGGCCGTCGGGCTTGTCGGGATCGGCCTCAACCTTGCTGATCATCCAATCCAGGGACACCAGGGCCAGGGGGTCCTTGGAATAGCCGCCGCCCACATCCGAGTGCGCTCCGGGGAACCAGACCTGCTCGATCCGACCGGGACTCACTTTGCCCGCCGCAACCAGGCCGGCCTCGGGGCCCTCGTCCCACAGCACCGGGTGAAAGGTGAGTCGCTCCTCGTCCACCGAGACCGCATGACAGGCCCTTTTGACGATGGGGGAGAGTTTGCGGTCCGGAAAGTACAGCGGGTAGATGAGCCTGTCCCAGAGGATGGCCAGTTCATCCATCGGGAGACCATAGGCGTCGACGGTGTCCCACACGCCGATGAACTCGATGCCGGGATGGGCGGAGGCCGGCACCGGGATATCGGAGCCAATCAGCTTGCGCAGCCCGCGGGTGAGCAGGCCGCTGTTGTTGAAGCACGAACGGAAGGCCCCATAGTTCGCCCTCGCCTTCCGATCCAAATCCGCCTCGGTGCCCTCATGGGAGCAGAGGCCGCAGAAGTCGATCATGCCCGCCAGCATGCGCACCGTGAACGCACCGCGACTAAACCCGAAGAGATAGATGCGATCGCCGTCCTCATAGGCGCGACAGAGGTACTTGTAGAGCTCCCGCACGTTGCGCTTTAAGCCCCACCCGAAGGCACCCCCAATGACCTTCAGCGGTAGAAACTCCTGGGAGCCTACCCCGTCGTCGTAGAAGGCGATCTGATCGTCGCGGTGCAGGTCCAGCGCATCGTACAGACGCCAGACGTTAGTCTTGTTGCTCTTCGCGGCGCTGTTACCGGTGCCGTCCGAGAGCAGAATGATGCTCTTGCTCATATCGATCTTGCTCCAGGGAATGAACTGGCGGATCGGAAACCCGCGGCACCCCGCTTTCCCGCAGCGGAATAGGCTTTGCTATGGCAATGGTTGCCGGATGCTGGCATCGGCTTGCGCCGCGCCTTGGGTAGATCGAGCCAGGCGGTGAACAGCTCATCGGGCTTGGTCTCGTTCATGGCCGAGAAGTCCAAGTCGCTGAATAACCCTTGGCCCTCGAAAGTAGCGAGCCAGCAGGGCATTTGGCATCTGCCGGAAAAAGTTCTTGGTGGAGTAGTAATGCCGGGTGGCCATCTGTCCCCCTTACCGTCCGATCCTATCTCCCTTGGATTATATGGTACATTGCAGTACCTTACAGCACATTTGCAGCTACATCCGAGGGGGATATGGCCACCACCAAGACCGCCACCTTAACCTTCAGGATCGATCCGGGTCTGAAGGAGGCCCTGCGCACCGCCGCGGTGCGTGAGCACCGATCCATCGCCAACATGGTGGAGGTCATGATCCGCGACTATTGCGGGCGCAACGGGATCGAGGTTTCGGAAGGACAGACTGTTGGTAACAATAATTAAATCAAGGGGAAATGATATGCCGACGGAAGCCCAAGACTTCCTTCAACGAGCCTTCTCCGACGGTCACCTCCAACTCATTACCAGCGGCAAGACCGAAAAGGTCCGCTACGTTGCCGTCAACATCGCGGAAAAATATGGTGATCCAGAGGAAAAAGTTCGAGCCGCTTATTTCGCAGAGCTGATCTACCGTTACGGCTACAGTCCCGAGTGCATCGGCGTCGAGGTCACCGTGCCTGACCGTACGCCGGTCGATCGAGCCGACCTCGTGGTCTTTCGCGATAAAGAACGCACTAAGCCATTTGGCGTTATAGTCGTTTTATTTGTTAAAACTACATGAATGACATTGAAGAACCGAAGAGGGAGTCTATACTATTAGAAATAGATTCTGTATTGCGGAGTTGACGATGAAACCTGACTGGCTATCCGATGGGCGCTTGATTCCTGATGAGGTGATGAGTTACTTTCGCAAAATCGCCGTTCATGCTGTCG
>JBATOB010000107.1:0-2489 GCA_049290655.1 Chromatiaceae bacterium
GGTCAAGGCCGACGGCCGCATCACCGCCGCGGTGGCGGATGGCGCCCTGTCCATGCTCAAGGTGGATACGCTGGGTTTCGACCACATGGACCGCCGCCTGCTGGCGGCCGTCATCGAAAAGTTCGACGGCGGTCCCGTCGGCGTCGAGAGCCTGGCCGCCGCCATCGGCGAGGAGCGCGGCACCATCGAGGATGTCCTGGAACCCTTCCTCATCCAGCAGGGTTATCTGATGCGCACCCCGCGCGGCCGCATGGCGACCCAAACCGCCTACCTGCATCTGGGTATCCGGCCGCCGCGACCGGCCGCGACCCAGGCCGGTCCCCTGGGGGACCTGTTTGGCGAGGTCTGATTTAACCTTGATTTCGCCTGAGGCTGGGATCTCTTATTTCGCTCTGGTCGCCCTTTTTTCCCGTCCGGTAATCAGCACTGAAGCTTCCGGGTTCTGAAAACTGCCCACGGGCCACGGGTTTTGGCTTGGGTTTGCGCAACTATGGGCAAACCCCACCAAAATACCCCCTACCCCCTACCCCCTACCCCCGCCGCCGACCCCCCTAAAAACCTGGAAACTCTAGATCAGAATACACCTGGGCCTTCAAAACAGCGGGAAGGGAAAGCCATCACCAAAGGGGTTCGCGGGCCGCGCCCGCCCCGCGCGCTTGATGAGGACCGTATCGCCGATTTTGGCCCGGCTGAAGAGGAGTTTGGCGTCCTCGTATTTCAACCGCACGCAGCCATGGGAGTCGGCATGGCCCGGCAGCCAGCCCTCGTGGATGAAGTAGGGCCCATGAAATTGCAGGGAGTAGGGCATGGGCGTGTTCTGATCGAAGTAATTGGTGTATTTGCCGGAGCGCTTGTCCTCGTCCTTGGACAGGATGCGAAAGTTGCCCGCTGGAGTCGGGTGTTCGGGCGAGCCGGAGGAGATGGGGCCGCTGGCGAAGACCCGGCCATCTTCCTGGTACTCGAAGGTCTGGGAATCGAGATAGATGGTCAGTGCGCGGGAGCGAGCCGGCGGGACGGCGTATCGCGGATCTGCCGGGGGGCGGGTGCGGCCCGCCTCGGCAACCCCCTCGGGCACCATGGCTTCCGGGAACTCCTCTTGATGGGCGCAGCCCGCCCCGGCCAGGAGGCTGGCGATGAAGAGGTGGCTGTTTGACGTGTGGCGGCTCCCGATCTGTGTCCCAAGCATGGCCCAGGATGGTGCGTGACGCAACCAGGCCGGGCCGGCGGCGCCTCGCTCCGCGGCGTTCGGACCCGCCAGGGACCCGGGGCTGGCGGTTGCGCCGGAGGGCACGGGTCCCTTACCCGCTCTTGATGCCTATCATGACCCGAGGGCGCCGGGAAAGATTATAATTCCTCAAAATTTCTTCCCTCGGGCCCACTACCCATGGCTGCATCCCCTCCGATCGAACTCGTCTGCCCCGCCGGTAGCCTGCCGGCGTTGAAAACCGCCATCGACAACGGCGCCGATACGGTGTACTTGGGCTTCAAGGACGCCACCAACGCCCGCAACTTCACCGGCCTGAATTTTGACCCGCCGCGCCTGCGGGAAGGCATCGCCTTCGCCCATGCCCGCGGGCGCAAGGTGCTGCTGGCGCTCAACACCTATCCCCAGGCGGGCAACTGGCCGAGCTGGACGGCGGCGGTGGATCGTGCGGCGGAATTTGGGGTCGATGCCGTGATCCTCGCCGATCCTGGCCTCATGGACTACGCGGCCAAACGGCATCCGGGGTTGCGGTTGCACCTCTCGGTCCAGGGCTCGGCGACCAGCTACGAGGCGATCAACTATTACCACGAGCATTTCGGCATCCAGCGCGCCGTCTTGCCTCGTGTCCTGTCTCTGGCGCAGGTGGAGAGCGTCATTGCCCGCACTCCGGTGGAGATCGAGGTCTTCGGCTTCGGCGGCCTGTGCGTCATGGTGGAGGGGCGCTGCGCCCTCTCTGCCTACGCCACCGGCGAATCGCCCAACTGCCAGGGGGCCTGCTCCCCGGGCCGCTGGGTGCGCTGGGAGGAGACGCCCCAAGGCATGGAGACCCGCCTCAACGGCATCCTCATCGACCGCTTCGCCGAAGGGGAGCGCACCGGCTACCCCACCCTCTGCAAGGGCCGTTTCGAGGTCGAGGGCGAAACCTATTACGCCATCGAGGAGCCCGCCAGCCTCAACACCCTGGAACTCCTGCCCGAACTGGCGCGCGTGGGTATTCGCGCCATCAAGATCGAAGGCCGCCAGCGCAGCCCGGCCTATGTCGCCCAGGTCACCCGGGTGTGGCGAGCGGCCATCGACGCCGTCATGGCCGCGCCGGAGCGCTTCCAGGTGGCCCCGGCCTGGATGGCCGAGCTCAACAAGGTCTCCGAGGGCCAGAGCCATACCCTCGGCGCCTACCATAGGCCGTGGAAATGACGGTTTCCCCGCCGTCTACCCGAAGCATTGCGGTTTTCGGTCGGGCCCTGGAGGGTCGGGTGGCGTCTGACGGGGGTGTCGACCGCAGGGA
>JBATOB010000108.1:0-2855 GCA_049290655.1 Chromatiaceae bacterium
GGTGACCGCCCTACCGCCCGGCATGGCACCGTAGCGCAACACGCTGGCATCTGGTCACACAGACCTGGATGGCCGCCAAACCCCGCGATGCCAAAACGCTGACAGCCGATGTCAGCGACATCCTCGATAACGTCGCTACGCGCTACCAACGGGCATTTTAGTTTAAAGAACTTTTTGTGAATGACTTATGTGGGGTGCAGGCGGTCAGGGTGATGCCGTCCGCGACGGCCACCCGGGTCATCTCCAGCGCGGTCTCGAGTTCCGTGGGACCATCGTCGATGCCGGGCAGCATATGGCAGTGCAGGTCGATCATGGGGCGGGCTGGGGTTCCTTGAATTTGCGGACGTATTGCAAGTATCCGCGGCCCCCGAGCCCGGGATCAAGCCTTCTTGGGTGATCCGGTCGCGGCGGGGGCGGCGACAGGCCCGGTCCCGTGCCTGGCTACTGACAGGCCTCGCACTCGGGGTCGAGGATGGAGCAGGCCTTGGGGGCCTCGACCTTGCCGGCGGTCTTGGTGGCGAGGTAATTGCCACCAACGGCGCTGGGGCGGCTGGCCCTGCCGGTGTCCGTCATGGTGGACTTCTCGACGTGGGTGGCGCCCATGGAACGGAGATAGTAGGTAGTTTTGAGGCCGCGCACCCAGGCCAGCTTGTAGAGGTTGTCGAGTTTCTTGCCGTTGGGCTCGCTCATGTAGAGGTTGAGGCTCTGGGCCTGGTCAAGCCATTTCTGGCGGCGGCTGCCGGCCTCCACCAGCCAGCGGGCATCGATCTCGAAGGCGGTGGCGTAGAGTTCCTTGAGTGCCGCGGGAATGCGGTCGATGGCCTGGACCGAGCCATCGAAGTACTTTAGATCATTGACCATCACCGCATCCCAGAGGCCCCGTTCCTTGAGGTCCTGGACCAGGTAGGGGTTGACGACGGTGAACTCGCCGGAGAGATTCGACTTGACGAAAAGGTTCTGGTAAGTGGGCTCGATGGACTGACTGACGCCGGCGATGTTGGAGATAGTCGCCGTGGGGGCGATGGCCATGCAGTTGGAGTTGCGCATGCCGACCTGCAGCACCCGCGCGCGCAGGGCCGCCCAGTCCCGGGTCGCGCTGCGATCCATTTGCAGGAAACCGCCACGCCCGGCTTGCAGCAGGTCGATGGAGTCCAGGGGGAGTATGCCCTGGCTCCAGAGACTGCCCTCGAAACTGGAGTAGCGGCCACGTTCCTCGGCGAGATCGGTGGAGGCGTGGATGGCATAGTAGGCGATGGCCTCCATGCTCTCGTCGGCGAACTGGATCGCCTCTTGGCTGGCGTAGGGGATGCGCAGCTTATAGAGGGCGTCCTGGAAGCCCATGAGGCCCAGCCCCACGGGTCGGTGGCGCAGGTTGGAGCGCCGTGCCTGGGGGACGTTGTAAAAGTTATAATCGATAACGTTGTCAAGCATGCGCATGGCGGTCGTGACCGTGCGCTGGAGCTTGGCCGTGTCTAGCCCCTCGGCGCCGACATGGGCGGCCAGGTTCACCGAGCCCAGGTTGCAGACGGCGATCTCCTGGTCGTTGGTGTGCAGGGTGATCTCGGTGCAGAGATTGGAGCTGTGGACCTTGCCCACGTGCTGATTGGTGTAGCGCAGGTTGCAGGGGTCCTTGAAGGCGACCCAGGGATGGCCGGTCTCGAACAGCATGGCCAGCATCTTGCGCCAGAGGTCCACGGCCTTGAGCCGCTTGCTGACCTTCATCTCGCCGCGGGCCGCGCGGTCCTCGTAGGCGGAGTAGGCGGCCTCGAAGGCCTGGCCGGTAAGGTCATGCAGGTCCGGCGTCTCGTCCGGAGAGAAGAGGGTCCAGTTACCATCGTCCGCCACCCGTTTCATGAAGAGATCCGGCACCCAGTTGGCGGTGTTCATATCATGGGTACGGCGGCGGTCGTCGCCGGTATTCTTGCGCAGATCCAGGAACTCCTCGATGTCCACGTGCCAGGTCTCCAGATAGGCACAGACGGCACCCTTGCGCTTGCCCCCCTGGTTGACCGCCACGGCGGTGTCGTTTGCCACCTTGAGGAAGGGCACCACGCCCTGGCTGCGGCCGTTGGTGCCCTTGATGTGGGCGCCCATGCCGCGCACCCGGGACCAGTCATTGCCCAGGCCTCCGGCGAATTTGGAGAGCAGGGCATTGTCCTTGATGGCGCCGTAAATGCCGTCGAGGTCATCCGGGACTGTGGTGAGGTAGCAGGAGGAGAGCTGGGGCCTCAGGGTGCCGGAGTTGAAAAGGGTGGGGGTGGAACTCATGAAATCGAAGCGGGACAGGAGGTCATAGAACTCGATGGCCCGCTCCTCGCGGTCGATCTCATTGATGGCCAGGCCCATGGCGACGCGCATGAAGAAGGCCTGGGGTAGTTCAAAGCGCAGGCCTCCGGCGGTATGGATGAAGTAGCGGTCGTAGAGGGTCTGGAGGCCGAGGTAGGTGAACTGGAGGTCACGCTCGGGCTGGAGGGCGGCGCCTAGGCGGGCCAGGTCGAACTGGCCGAGGCGGCGGTCGACCAGCTCCAGGTCGCCGGCCTGCTTGATATAGGCGGCAAAATAGTCGGAGTAGCGCTCGGCGAGATCCGCCTGGGTTTCGGCGCCCAAGCCCAGCCCCAGGAAGCCGAGGGCCTCGCGGCGCAGGACGTCGAGGAGCAGGCGGGCGGCGACCTGGCTGTAGTCCGGGTCCTTTTCGATCAGGGTACGGGCGCTCATAACCAGGGCCTGGGCGACGTCGGCCTCGCGGACGCCATCAAAGAGGTTGCGGCAGGTGTCGGTGAGGATGCCCTCGCCATCGACGGCCTCGCTATCGCGGCAGGCCTCGTCCAGGAGGCGGCGCATCCGGGCCAGATCCA
>JBATOB010000109.1:0-1868 GCA_049290655.1 Chromatiaceae bacterium
GGTCAAGGATGCGGGTGATGACCCGGACTGCACCAACGGCGCCCATCTCACCGCCGATGTCCGGCCCCTGCCGCAGGCCCCTGGCGAGGTCCGCATCCAGGGCGGCCCGGGCATAGGCACCGTCACCCTACCCGGCCTGGGGCTGGAGGTCGGCGGACCGGCCATCAATCCGGTGCCGCGCCGGAACATCGAGGACAACGTGCGCGCCGCCGCCGGTCACTGGCTGGCGGAGCAGGGTCTGGAGGTGACCATCTCGGTACCCGGCGGCGACAAGATGGCGTTAAAGACCCTGAATCCTCGCCTCGGGATTCTGGGAGGCATCTCCATCCTCGGCACCTCCGGCATCGTGCGCCCCTACTCCACCGCCTCTTTCCGCGCCAGCGTAGTCCAGGGCATCGAGGTCGCCGCCGCCCAGGGCCAGGACACCCTGGTCCTCACCACCGGCGGGCGCACCGAGAAGTTCGTCATGCGGACACTGCCCCATCTGGCCCCCGCCTGTTTTGTGCAGATGGGTGACTTCACGGGGGCGGCCCTGGATACCGTCGTCAAGCAGGGCATCCACCAGGTCGTCATCGGCTGCATGGTGGGCAAGCTCGCCAAGATGGCCCAGGGCGAGACCCTCACCCACGCCCGGCGCGCCGAGGTGGACCGGGACCTGCTGGCTGAACTGGCCCGGGAATGCGGCGCGCCCGCCGAGGTTTGCGAGGCCATCCGCCAGGCCGAGACCGCCCGCTACGCGGCGGAACGCCTGGCGGAGCTGGGCCTTGGCCAGGCCTTTCACCAGGCCCTGGCCCAACGCCTGGTGCGGACCCTGGCGAAGCGCTATCCCGGCCAATTCTCCCTCCAGGTGCTGGTCTGCGATTTCGAGGGCCGGGAGATGATCGCCTCGGCGGCGTCGGCCCCGGCGGCCCATGCCGATGGGCAGGGCGGCGGCGCCTACGGACCTGGTAGCGGGGACGCCCAGGAACAGGGCCGCGGGGACTCGGACTGGCCTGGCGTCGGGGGCGCGAAGGAGGCTGCCGGAGTCCAACCGCAGGGCTTCATCCGGGGCCTTGCGGACCCCGGCGCGGCGGGTAAGCTCGATGTCTGATCCGTGCCCTTGCCACCCCTGCCGGATCATCGGCGTCCTGGACGATGGCCCCGCCAGCCTGACCGCTGCCGCCCTGGCCCATCTCCAGGCGGCGGACCTGGTGATCGGCGGCACGCGCCTCTTGAACCACTGTGCTGGTCATCTGGCACCTCAGGCCGAGCGCCGCGATTTGACGGGCTGCCTGGAGAGCGTCCCGACCTGGATCAGCAAGGCGCTGGCGGCCGGCCGGCGGGTGGTGGTCCTCGCCACCGGCGATCCCCTCTTCCACGGCATCGCCGGCTACCTGCGCGCCCGGCTCCCCGGTCTGCCGTTCGAGATCCTGCCCAACCTGTCCACGGTACAAGTCGCCTGCGCCCGCCTCGGCCTGGCCTGGCAGGATCTCCGCATCGTCTCCGTCCATGGCCGGGACTGCGGCGAGTGGCATGAGGGCGCGGGACCCGAACACGGGCTCTACCCCATCCTGCGGGCCCTCCAGTACCCGGAAGCCGGTTCTGGCAAGGGCGCCTCCGGTGCCGACCTGAGCCCCAGGCCAGGCCCTGGTACCGGCTCCGGCCAGAGCTCAGGTCCAACGCCTGCTCCCGATCCGAATCCCAGGCGAGATCTCCCCGGTCACCCTGTGCCGGGCCCGGTCATGGCCATCCTCACCAGCCCGGCCAACAGCCCGGACCGCATCGCCCGCATGTTGGTCCAGGAAGGCCTGGGCGCCAGGTTCCGCATGGCGGTGGCCGCGCGCCTGCGCCGGCTGGACGAGCAACTGATCGCCGATTGTGCCCTGGAC
>JBATOB010000110.1:0-16815 GCA_049290655.1 Chromatiaceae bacterium
GGGGGAGGGCGGGCCTAAGCCTGGCTTCCTCGCGGAACTTCAGGACAGCTTTTACGCCAACTTCGTTCTCGAACAGCGGTGGAAGCTGATCCTCAAAGGTCTCTGGGTGACCGTTCTGATCTCGGTGGCCTCGACAATCCTGGGTACCCTGCTCGGCGCCCTAGTCTGCTGGCTGCGCATGTCTCCCCAACCCTGGCTACGCCTTTTCGGTTCGGGCTACATCTTCCTGATCCGCGGCCTGCCCGTGCTGCTGCTGTTAATGCTGATCTTTTACGTTGCCTTCGCCTCGGTGAATATCGACCCCCTGCTCGTGGCGGTCATCGCCTTCGGTATGAACTTCGCCGCCTATGTCTCCGAGATGTTCCGTACCGGCATCGAGGGCGTGGATCGGGGTCAGAACGAGGCCGGTATCGCCATGGGCTTCACGCGTGTCCAGGCCTTCTTGTACATTGTCCTGCCCCAGGCGACGCGTCGCATCCTGCCGGTCTATCGTGGGGAGTTCATTTCCATGGTCAAGATGACCTCCATCGTCGGCTATATTGGGGTCCAGGATCTCACCAAGGCTGGCGACATCATCCGCAGCCGCACCTTCGAGGCCTTCTTCCCCTTGCTGATGGTGGCGGCCATCTACTTCCTGGTCATTGGGGTCCTGGGGTTGGCTCTCGACCATATCGACCGCCGAACGGATCCAAAAAGGCGCGCCAAGGTGGGCGTGAAAACGTCATAATCACCCCGGCCCTTGCTGGCCAGGTAATCAAACTTTACTCATTAGGGGCCAATCGCATGAAAACGCTGATATTATTTTTGGCGGGACTGCTGCTCATCGCGGGTTGTTCCAAGCAAGATAATGCCAAGGAAATTCGGGTCGCCGTCTCGCCGGCCTCTCCTCCGAACCTTTTCGAGGAAAATGGCCAGACCAAGGGCATGGATCTCGAGATTTTCGAGGGTTACTGCAAGTCGCGCGGCTGTAGTCTGAAGATCACCTCTTACGATTGGCAAGGCATGCTCGGCGCCGTCGTGGGCGGGCAGGCCGAGGTGGCCTTCTCCGGTATTTCCATCACCGACAAGCGCAAGGAGGTCATGGACTTCTCCCAGCCCTACCTCGAGAACACCTGGAATCTGATGAGCCTGAAGAGCCGGAATATCCAATTCGCGGATCTGGCCGAGTGGAAAAACTATGCCACGGGCTATCCGCGGGGCATGGCCTACACGGATTTCATCAAAACCCAAATGGAGCCCAAGGGTCTCTACAGCCTCGACAAGGTCAAACTCTATCCCAGCTACAACGAGGTCTTGGCCGATCTGCAGAATGGGCAGGTGGACTTGGCCTTCCTTGACGGCACCGTGGCCGCGGTCTATCGCAAGCAGTTGCCTATCCAGGATGCCTATGTGTTCACCGGCTTCGATCGCTTTGGCTTTGCCTTTCCCAAGGGTTCGCCCTTGCGGGATGATTTTGACCGCTATTTGAAAGAGCTCGGGCCCGAGAAACTGAAGGTCATCGCCGACAAGTGGCTCAATTGACCGAGACCCAGGGTCAATGAATTTTTTACAAATCCTCGGCCTGCTCGCGACGGGCGCGGGTTACACCATTTTGGTGACCCTCGCCTGCATCGGGACCGGGTTGGCGACCGGATTGGGTATCGCCCTCTTGGCGCGCCTGCGCCTGAGGGCACTGGATCGCCTCCTGGATACTTACACCTATATTTTTCGCGGCATCCCGGTGTTGGTGCTGCTTTTTCTCGTCTATTTTGGCCTGCCCGGCATGGGTCTCAATGTGCCGCCCCTGGCCGCCATGATGCTCAGCCTGGGGCTCATTGCCGGGGCCTATCTGGCCGAGGTCTTTCGGGGCGCCTTCGAGGCGGTTGATCCCAACGAGATCATGGCCGCCGAGGCCATGGGCATGACCCGGACCCAGATCTTGCTGTCGATCGAGATGCCGCAAATGTTGCGCTTCGCCGTACCCGGCATGCTCAATGAATTCACGACCGTGCTGAAGTATTCACCCTTTGCCTATACCGTTGGCCTGCCTGAGATCATGAAGCAAGCCATGGCATTGGCCGCCACGACCCTCAGAGGGCTGGAGATCTATCTCGCCATCGGCCTGCTCTATTTCGGCATCTATAAACTTATGCTGTTCCTGGTGCGGGCTATCGAACGCCGATTCTCCGTCCCTGGATTCATCCGACTCTGAGGTCAGGCATGGCGCTACTGGAAGTCAGGAATCTGGTCAAGGAGTTCGATGGCAAGCCGGTCCTGGACGGGGTCGATCTGGATCTTGAGGAGGGGCAAGTCAAGGTCATCATGGGGCCTTCCGGTTGTGGCAAATCAACCCTGCTGAGATGCATCAACCGGTTGACGGAGCCCACTTCGGGACAAGTGATCTTTCGCGGCGAAGAGGTTACCCGTCCTGAAACGGATGTGCGCGCCTTGCGTCAGCGTATCGGTTTCGTCTTCCAGAACTTCGCCCTCTACCGTCATCTCAGTGCCCTGGACAACATCAAGTTGGGCCTGCGCAAACTCCGGGGCCTGGCCGATGGCGAGGCGACCGCCAGAGCCAGGCATGAACTGCGCCGCATGAACATGGAGGACCACGGAGTTAAATTTCCGGCCCAACTCTCGGGCGGACAAAAACAACGGGTGGCCATTGCCCGGGCCTTGGCCATGGACCCGGCGGTGCTTTTTTTCGATGAACCGACCTCGGCCTTGGATCCGCGCATGGCGCGGGAGGTCGTCGCCCTGATCAACCAGCTTTACCTGGATAACGTGACCATGCTCTGCGTCACCCATGATGTCTTTTTGGCCCGCCACATCTCCGATCGGGTTCTGTTCCTGGACCATGGCCGGGTGCGGGCGGAGGGTGATGCCGATCATTTGCTGGATGACCACGACGACCCTCATATCCGCGCCTTCTTTGGCCGCGAGACCCAGAACCCATGACCGGCTGGCTGGCCTTCCTGCATGAGGTTTTGGAGTATGGCCCCCAGATTCTCGCGGGGCTCGGCAACACCCTGTTACTCGCGGCCATCATCACCTTGAGCGGACTGGTTGGCGGTATCCTGGTTTTCTATTTGACCTTGAGTCCTGGATCAATTACGCGCCGCCTGACCGATGGTTACATCTCCTTCTTCATCGGGACGCCACTGATCGTGCTCTTGTTCCTGATGTATTACGGCCTGCCGCAATGGGGAGTGCGCCTCCCGCCCCTGGCCGTGGCGGTCATCGGCTTCACCCTGAATGTCGCCGCCTACAATGCCCGTTACCTCAGGACCGCCTATAACGGTCTGGATCAGGACGAACTGGAGGCCGCCCGCGCCCAAGGGCTATCGGGCCTGCAGGTGTTCAGGCACATCACCCTGCCTCAGGTTCTTCGCCTGTCGGTGCCGGCTCTGACGAACCAAGCGATCCTCAATCTGAAAGACAGCTCGGTAGCCTTCCTGATCCAGTACATCGAATTCTTTGCCGAGGTCCAGGAGTTGGCTACCCGGACCTTTCAATACTTCAAGGCCTATCTCATGGCCGGAATGGTGTACCTGGTATTGGTCTCGATCATCGTCTTCGCGGCTCGTCGCCTGGAGAAGACGGTCTTGCGTCCCATGTACTGAGCCAGGTTACAAGACGACTCCTTGCAGGATGAGGGCGGCAACCCGCTCCGTATGGGTGGCGGCGATCTGCTTAAGAATCTCCTGAAAGGCCGGATATTCGCGCCGGATTTGGTGGTAGGCCTTTTTCGGCAAGACCAGGACCTCGCAATAGGTCAGGGCCTGGACGCAAGCCGTGCGTTTTTCACCGAGGACCAGGGAGAGGTTGCCGAAATAGTCGCCATTCTCCAGGATGCCGAAATGCTCTCCGCCATCCTCGGATAGGATGGCCGCCTTGCCATGGCTGAGGAAAAAAATCTCACGGCCCGCCTCGCCCGCCGCCGCAATCCTGACCCCGGGGGCATAGGTATAGGCCTGGAGCGCCAAGAGGAGGGCGTTGCGCAGCGGCGGCGTGCAATAACTGAACAAGGGCACGGTGGCCAACAGGTCCTGGGTCAGATGTACCAAGAGTTCGAGCCGAAAGGGTGGCGGCAATTCCTCTAGATAGGATGCCTCCCTCAAACCGCGGTGATGGGCCCAGAGATAGTCGTAATAATCGCGGACCTGCTCATTCAGTTGCGTCGGGATACGGCGTTCATGCAGATAGTTGCCGATGGCCTCGACGCGCTGGAAATATCGCGCCCGCTCGGCGTCCAGGTTGCGTACCAGGTTGGCGATGTTACCGATGATAAAGGCGTACATAAAGGCCCCAAGCAGCATGACGCCCGCGGCAAAGAGGTATTCATAATCGTTGGCTGGCAGGACATCGCCATAGCCCACGGTGGAGACGGTGGTGATGACCCAGTATAGGGAGCGGATATACTGGGTGGGCAGGTCCTCTTTGGCGATGCCCTCGGCCGTTACCCAGGAGTTTTCCGGAAAGTCAGCGAGGTAGGGTGCCAGAAACCAGACGCAGGCGATCCAGTGGATCAGGATGAGGAAGAGAATTAACAAGAGCGCCAAGCGCAGGTAGCCGGCCTTACCCCAGGCCCGGCGCTCCCAGCGCTTGAAGATGACAAAGAGCTTAACCAGACGCAGGAGGCGGAACTGACGCAACACCAGGACCAAGGGCAGGCCGACGATGGCCAAATGCTCCTGGCTGAGAAAGAAGGCGTCCAGCGGCAAGGTCGCGATGAGATCCAGGGCAAAATAGCCCCGCAGATAATGCCTGGTGGTCAGGCGGACGTCCGTGATCTTCTCCCCTGGGCGCCGGTACGAGGTGAAGAAGTTGAACAGGATATCCAGCCAGAAGAAAAAATCGATCCCATAGACCAACGCGCTCCCGAATGGCAAGACGACGTGACGGAAGGCGAGTTGGAAGGGGATAACCACACAGGTGGCTATGATCAGCAGGACCATGAAGACATCCCAGCCCTGGCGGAAAGTCGAATTTTCGTCGATGACAGGCATGAAGGCGGCAAGATAGCGGGGTGGAGGCTGGAGGGGACCTCGAAAATTCAAGGTGATCGGAGGGGCCATCCCAACCGGGGTCGGGGCTAGGGCCCATCTCACCTTGCATCCTAACTTGATCGGCTCCGGCTTGTGAAACCCTTGATCGCGGAAGCCCGCGGGGCCAGGCCAACGACCTCTTGGCGAAGGACATCTTTGTCCAGTACCCAGTTCGAAAAATGGCATCTTCATGGTCACTTCCATGGATATTGGATACGGTCAAGAGGGAACCAAAAAGCGAACTTGGAGTGCGGCTTACCACCCCCGCGTGATAGAATCTCCCAGTTTAAATCGATGGGTTCAAGCCGCGCCCCCCGGGGCCAGGCATATCTGTCCACCCTTGCCGTTAGTCCTTGTTTGTCATTGCCTCTAGTAGGTTAGCGATTCTTATGCCGGAGTTTGCCAAAGAAGTTCTCCTCGTCAATCTGGAAGACGAAATGCGTCGGTCTTATCTGGATTACGCCATGAGCGTGATCGTGGGCCGCGCCTTACCGGACGTGCGCGACGGGCTCAAACCCGTCCATCGGCGCGTCCTCTTTGCCATGAGTGAACTAGGGAACGATTGGAACAAGCCCTACAAAAAGTCGGCGCGCGTGGTTGGCGACGTCATCGGTAAGTACCACCCCCATGGCGATACGGCGGTCTATGACACCATCGTGCGCATGGCGCAACCCTTTTCCATGCGCTACATGCTGGTGGACGGGCAGGGTAATTTTGGTTCCGTGGATGGCGACGCCCCGGCGGCCATGCGTTACACCGAGGTGCGCATGGCGCGCATCGCCCACAGCCTGCTGGAGGATCTGGACAAGGAAACCGTCGAATTCTCACCCAATTACGACGAGTCGGAGCATGAGCCCAAGGTCCTGCCGGCGCGCTTTCCCAATCTGCTGGTCAACGGTTCCTCTGGTATCGCGGTGGGCATGGCGACCAACATCCCCCCGCACAACCTGCGCGAGGTGATCGAGGCTTGCCTGGCGGTGATCGAGCGGCCAGAGATCGGGATCGAGGAACTCATGGAGCTGGTCCCGGGGCCGGACTTTCCGACCGCCGCCATCATCAATGGCGTGCGGGGTATCCGCGAGGCCTATCGGACCGGGCGGGGGCGAGTCGTCATGCGGGCCCGCACCCAGGTGGAGACGGAGAAGCGCAGTGGCCGCGAGGCCATCATCGTCTCCGAGCTGCCCTACCAGGTGAACAAGGCGCGGCTGCTGGAGCGGATGGCGGAGCTGGTCAAGGAGAAAAAGGTCGAGGGCATCGCCGAGCTCCGGGACGAGTCGGACAAGGACGGCATGCGCATGGTCATCGAGATCAAGCGCGACCACTACCCGGACGTGGTGCTCAATAACCTCTTCCAGCACACCAATATGCAGTCGGTGTTCGGCATCAATATGGTGGCCCTGGTGGACGGCCAGCCGCGTCTGCTCAACCTCAAGCAGTTGCTGGAATATTTCCTGCGTCACCGCCGCGATGTGGTGACGCGGCGCGCTATTTTCGAGTTGCGCAAGGCCCGGGGCCGGGCCCACATCCTGGAAGGTCTGACGGTGGCCTTGGCCAATATCGACGAGGTGATCGACCTCATCAAGCGTTCCGCCAGCCCCGGCGAGGCCAAGGCCGGGCTCATGGAGCACCTCTGGCGGCCGGGGGCGGTCTCGGCCATGTTGGCGCGGGCCGGCGCCAGCCAGACCCGTCCCGACGATCTGGATGCGGGACTGGGCTTGAGCGCGGAGGGCTACCGACTGGGCGAGGCCCAGGCCCAGGCTATTCTCGACCTGCGCCTGCATCGCCTGACGGGCCTGGAGCAGGACAAAATCATCAAGGAATACGAGGAGATCCTGGCGGCCATCGCCGATCTGCTCGCCATCCTGTCCTGCCCGGATAGTCTCATGGCGGTCATTCGCGACGAACTCGTGCTGATCCGCGACCAATATGCCGACGCCCGCCGCACCGAGATCCTGACGGACCACACCGACCTGACCCTGGAGGACATGATCACCCCCGAGGATATGGTGGTGACCCTGTCGCACGCCGGTTACGCCAAGGCCCAGCCCTTGAGTCAGTACCAGGCCCAGAAGCGCGGCGGCAAGGGGCGCTCGGCGACGGCGACCAAGGACGAGGACTTTATCGACAAGCTGTTCGTTGCCAATGCCCTCGACACTGTGCTGTGCTTCTCCAGCCTGGGTAAGGTCTATTGGATCAAGGTCTATGAGTTGCCTCAGGCGGGGAGGGCGGCGCGGGGCCGGCCCATGGTCAATCTCTTGCCTCTGGGCGAGGGCGAGCGCATCAACGCCTTTCTCCCAGTGCGGGAGTATGACGAGGGCCACTTTGTCTTCATGGCCACCACCGCGGGCACGGTTAAGAAGACGCCTCTGCTGGAATTTTCGCGGCCCTTGTCGCGGGGTATCATCGCCCTGGATCTACACGAGGATGAGCGCCTGGTCGACGTGGCCATTACCGATGGCGAGCAGGAGATACTGCTCTTTAGCTCCGCGGGTAAGGCGGTGCGTTTCCGGGAGACCGAGGTCCGTTCCATGGGGCGCGGTGCCCATGGTGTCCGCGGCATCATGCTGGACCAAGGCCAGCGGGTCATCGCCATGCTCGTGGTCGATCCGGCTTGCACCGTGCTGGGGGTGACGGAGAATGGCTATGGCAAGCGCACCCCGGTGGAGGATTTTCCGACCAAGGGACGCGGCACCAAGGGCGTGATCGCCATCGGCACCTCCGCGCGCAACGGGGCCCAGGTGGGTGCCGTGCTGGTGCGGCCCGAGGATGAGATCATGCTTATTACCGTTGGCGGCACCCTGGTGCGCACCACCGTGGCGCAGATCCCCACCGTTGGCCGCACCGCCCAGGGTGTCAAGCTCATCCGCGTCGGCGAGGGCGAGCGCTTGGCGGGCGTGGAGCGTATCCTTGCCCTGGAAGGTGGCGCGGAGGAAGGTGATGAAGGCGAGGACGAGGGCGCCGATGGCGAGGAGTTGGCTTGAGGGGGCGTGCGATCGCCGAGCAATTTTTTAACACCTTTTTGATATTCCTATTGATACGGAGTTACGACCATGGCAAGACCCTATAACTTCAGCGCTGGTCCGGCCATGCTGCCGGACTCCGTTCTTATCCAGGCCAGGGATGAGATGCTGGACTGGCATGGCAGCGGTATGTGTGTGGCGGAGATGAGCCATCGTGGCAAGGAATATATGTCCATCGCCGCGGCGGCGGAGGCGGACCTGCGCGCCCTGCTCGCGATCCCCGACCACTACAAGGTCCTGTTCCTGCAGGGGGGTGCCTCAAGTCAGTTTGCCATGGTACCCATGAACCTGCTGCGCGGCGGCCAGGACGCGGCTTACCTTAAGACCGGCTCCTGGTCCAAGAAGGCCATCCAGGAAGCCAAGCGGTATTGCACCGTAGCGGTAACGGAAGGGGGCATCGAAGGTCGTTTCACTAGCGTGCCGGCCCAGGTTGACCTGCTCTTGGGCGATGACGCCTCCTATGTCCATTACACCCCCAACGAGACCATCGAAGGGGTTGAATTCCCCTACGTCCCGGAAATAGGCGACATCCCCCTGGTGGCGGACATGTCCTCCACCATCCTGTCCCGTCCCATCGATGTCTCCCGCTTCGGCCTCATCTACGCCGGCGCGCAGAAAAACGTGGGCCCGGCGGGACTGACCATCGTCATCGTCCGCGAGGACCTGATCGGCCAGCCCATGGAGGGCACGCCGACCATGTTCGACTACAAGATTCACGCCGATAACGAGTCCATGTACAACACCCCGCCGACCTATGCCTGGTACCTGGCGGGCCTGGTATTCCAATGGCTGCTGGGACTGGGCGGGCTGGAGCAAATGGGGGTCATCAACGAGCGCAAGGCCAAGCTGCTCTATGGCGCCATCGATGCATCGAGCTTCTACGCCAACCCGGTACGTCCGGATTGCCGCTCCTGGATGAATGTCCCCTTCACCCTCGCTAATCCGGAACTGGACGCCAGCTTCCTGGCCGAGGCCAAGGGCGCCGGGCTCCTGACCCTCAAGGGCCATCGTTCCGTCGGGGGCATGCGTGCCAGTATCTACAACGCCATGCCCGAGGAGGGCGTCAAGGCCCTGGTCGATTTCATGGCCGATTTCGAGCGAAAATACGGCTAATGGTTGCTGAAAGAATCATGTACAAGATACTGACTCTCAATAATATCTCCGTCGCTGGCCTAAACCGGCTCCCCCGCGAAAAGTACGAGGTCGCCTCGGAGATCGCGCATCCGGACGCCATTCTGGTACGTTCCGCCAGCATGCACGACATGGAGACCCCGGCCTCCCTGCGGGCCGTGGGCCGCGCCGGAGCTGGCGTCAACAACATCCCGGTGGCGCGCATGTCCGAGCGGGGCGTGCCCGTGTTCAACGCCCCCGGCGCCAATGCCAATGCCGTCAAGGAATTAGTAGTGGCGGGCATGCTGCTGGCGGCGCGCAACATCGCTCAGGGTTGGGCGTTCGCCCGCGCCCTGGAGGGTGAGGACGCAGTCATCAACAAGGCGGTGGAGAGCGGCAAGAAGCAGTTCGTCGGCTTCGAGCTGCCTGGCCGCACCCTGGGGGTGATCGGCCTCGGCGCTATCGGCGTCCAGGTTGCCAATGTCGCTCGCGCCCTGGGCATGAAGGTCATCGGCTACGATCCCACCATTACCGTGCAGCGGGCCTGGCAACTGGCCGCCGATGTCCAGCAGGCCCTGAGCGTGGACGACCTGATCGCCCGGTCCGATTTCATTAGCTTCCATGTACCGCTCACCGACGAGACCCGCGGCATGATCAACGGCGAGCGCTTGCGCCACATCCGCAAGGGCGGAGTGCTGCTCAATTTCTCTCGCAACGGCATCATCGACGACAAGGCGGCGGTGGCGGCCCTGGACTCTGGTCATCTCTACGCCTATGTGTGCGATTTCCCCAGCAACCTCTTGAAGGATCATCCCCGCGTCGTGACCCTGCCGCATCTTGGGGCCTCGACCGTCGAGGCGGAGGATAACTGCGCCATCATGGTCGCCGACCAGGTGCGCGGCTGGCTGGAGGATGGCAACGTCACCAACGCGGTCAATTTCCCCGAGATCCTGCTGCCGCGCAATGGCGGTTTCCGCCTGGCCGTGGTCAATAGCAATGTGCCCAACATGGTCGGACAGATTTCCACCGACCTGGCGGCGGCGGGACTCAATATCCTCGATATGCTCAACCGCTCGCGTGGGGACATCGCCGTGACCCTCATCGATGTCAACCAATGGGTGCCCAAGGAGACGGTGGCACGGTTGCGCACCATCCCCGGCGTGCTCTCGGTGCGATGCCTTGGCTGCGAGAAGGAAGAGGCTTGATGCCTTGGCTCAAGGGCGGGCGGGGGAGGGCGGGGCCATGACCTCCGAGGACCGGTTGGCGGATGTGCGTCAGCGTATCGACGCTATCGATGGGGAGATTCTGCGCCTCCTCAGCGCCCGCGCCGCCTGCGCCCATGAAGTGGCCGTCATCAAGCTCGAGGTGGGCGATAGCCAGTTCTATCGCCCGGGCCGCGAGGCGGAGGTGCTGCGCCGGATCAAGGCCCGCAACCCGGGTCCCCTGAGCGGGGAGGCCATGGCGCGCCTCTTCCGCGAGATCATGTCCGCGTGCCTGGCCCTGGAGCAGCCCCTGGCGGTGGCCTTCCTGGGTCCGGCGGGGACCTTCACCCAGGCGGCGGCGGTCAAGCACTTCGGCCATGCCGCCAACACGGTTCCGGTTGGCAGCATCGGTGATGTCTTCCGGGAGGTCGAGGCCAGATCCTGCCACTACGGGGTGGTGCCGGTGGAGAATTCCACCGAAGGGGTCATCAATCACACCCTCGACATGTTCATGCGCTCTCCCCTGAATATCGCCGGGGAGGTCAGCCTGCGCATCCATCATCACCTGATGAGCCGGGAGCCGGACCTGGCGGCGATCCAAACGCTGTTTTCCCACCAGCAATCCCTGGCCCAATGCCGGGGCTGGTTGGATCGCCACCTGCCCCTGGCCGAGCGTGTCGCCGTGGACAGCAACGCCGAGGCCGCCCGACTAGCCGCCAGCCATCCCGCCTCGGCGGCGGTGGCCGGCGAGGCAGCCGCGGACATCTACGACCTGGATGTCCTGGAGCGCTGCATCGAGGACGAGCCGGGCAACACCACCCGCTTTTTGGTGATCGGCACCGAGGATGCCCGTCCCAGCGGCGACGACAAGACCAGCCTGCTGCTCTCCTGCCATAACGAGGCCGGCTCCCTCTATGGCCTGCTCGAACCCCTGGCGGCCCATGGCATCAGCATGACCCGCATCGAGTCCCGTCCCTCCCGGCGGGGACTCTGGGACTATGTCTTTTTCGTCGATATCGAGGGCCACCGTGAAGACGAGACCGTCGCGCCGGCCCTGGAGACCCTGCGCCGGACCACCAGCCTGTTCCGGGTCCTAGGCTCCTATCCCAAGGCCGTGATCTAGTACCTCCCGCCGAGCCACAAGTATGACCACCCTTGTCAATCCCTTTCTCAAGCTGACGGCTCCCGGCCTGCCTGGCCTGCAGCCCTATATCCCTGGCAAGCCCCTCTCCGAGCTGGAGCGGGAACTGGGTATCACCCACTCGATCAAGCTGGCTTCCAACGAAAACCCCCTGGGTCCGGGCCCCCTGGCGCGGGAGGCGGCAATGGCTGCCTTGGCGGAGTTGGGGCGCTATCCGGACGGGGGTGGCTTCGAGTTACGCCGGGCCCTGGCCGAGCGTCATGGCCTGGAGGCCGCCGCCATCACCCTTGGCAATGGCTCCAATGATGTCCTTGATCTGGTTGCCCGCGTCTTTCTGCACCCGGGCCAGGAGTCGGTCTTCTCCGAGCACGCCTTCGCGGTCTATGCCATCGGCACCCAGGCGGTGGGGGCCAGGGCCCGCGTCGCCAAGGCCCGGGACTTTGGCCACGACCTAGAGGCCATGGCGGCCCTGGTCAACGAGCGCACGCGGGTGGTCTGGATCGCCAATCCCAATAACCCCACCGGGACCTGGCTCAATGCCGGCAGCCTGGCCAGTTTTCTGGCGGATCTGCCGGATACCTGCGTGGCCGTGGTGGACGAGGCCTATACCGAGTATGTGGAGGATCCGGATTTCCCGGACGCCACCCTCTGGCTCGACCGGTTCCCGAACCTCATCGTCACTCGCACCTTTTCCAAGGTCCATGGCCTGGCGGCCCTGCGGGTGGGCTATGGCCTCAGCCACCCCCACATCGCCGACCTGCTTAACCGCGCTCGCCAGCCCTTCAACGTCAACAGCATCGCCCAGGCGGCGGCCCTGGCGGCCCTGGCCGACGAGGCTCATGTCCAGGCCTCTCTGGCATTGAACCGGAGCGGCATGCGGCAACTGGAGGAGGGCGCCCGCCAGTTGGGGATCGGCTATATCCCCTCGGTAGGCAACTTCATCACCCTCGACCTGGGCCGCCCGGCGGGTCCCATTGATCAGGCCCTGCTGCGCACCGGCTGCATCACCCGCCCGGTAGCCAACTACGGCATGCCGAATCACCTGCGCGTCACCATCGGTCGCGAGGCGGAAAACGCCCGCCTGCTCGCCGCCATGGCGGCGGCCTTGTCGGCATGATCCAGCAGCTCACGGTTATCGGCGTCGGCCTCATCGGGGGCTCCCTGGCCCGCGCCCTGCGCCGGGCTGGCTTCGTGGGCGAGGTGGTTGGCTGCGGGCGCTCGCTAGGCAATCTGCAACGGGCCGTCGAGCTGGGGGTGATCGACCGCTACCACCAGGACCCGGCTCGGGCGGTGGCTGGCGCCGATCTGGTCTTCATCGCCGTGCCCTTGGGGGCCATGGCCGCAACCTTCGCCGCTATCCGCGATCATCTGGCCCCTGGCGCCATTCTGACCGATGGTGGCAGCGTCAAGGGCAGCGTGGTGGAGGATGCCCGCCAGGTCTTTGGTCGGTTGCCCCCGCGTTTTGTCCCCGGCCACCCCATCGCCGGCACGGAGCAGAGCGGAGTCGATGCCTCCTTCGCCGAACTCTACCGCAACCGGCGCGTCATCCTCACGCCCTTGCCGGATACGGACCCGGCGGCCACCGCCCAGGTCCAGGCCATGTGGGAGGCCTGTGGCGCCGAGGTGACGCAAATGGCGGTGGATCATCACGACGAGGTTTTGGCCGCCACCAGTCACCTGCCGCACCTCCTGGCCTATGGGCTGGTCGATAGCCTGGCGCGGCTGCGTGAAAATGACGAGATCTTTCGCTACGCCGCCGGTGGTTTCCGCGACTTTACCCGCATCGCCTCCAGCCACCCCATCATGTGGCGGGATATCTGCCTCGCCAATCGTCAGGCCTTGGGCCAGATGCTCGCGCGATTCCAGCGTGAGCTGGCCGAACTGGCCGCTCACGTCGAGCGCGGCGATGGGGAGGCCCTGCTGGAGGTCTTCGAGCGCGCCAAGGCGGCCCGGGATCGGTATGTGGGCAGGCAGGGTTAGTGCGGGGTGGGAGCCTTTTGAATCGGACGCAGGCCATGAATATGCTTAACCGCATCCGCCAATTCCTCCTCGACCAGCACCCACCCAGCCCCTGTCTTATCCTTGATCGGGAGGCCGTGCGGACGAAATATCACGCCTTCGCCCGCGTCCTGCCCGACAGCCGCGTCTTTTATGCCATCAAGGCCAACCCGGCGCCGGAACTCCTGGAACTGCTGGTCGAGCTGGGCTCCTGTTTCGACTGTGCCAGCGTCCCCGAGATCGACATGGCCCTGGCCGCCGGGGCCAGGCCGGAGCAGATCTCCTATGGCAACACCATCAAGAAGGAGGCGGATATTGCCGCGGCGCATGACCGGGGTATCAGTCTCTTTGCCATTGACTGCTGGGAGGAGGCGGAGAAGATTGCCCGCGTCGCCCCGGGGGCGCGGGTCTTTTGCCGCATTCTTTCGGAGTGCGTCGGCGCCGAATGGCCCCTGTCCCGCAAATTTGGCTGTGCCCCGAATCTCGCCGTGGGGGTACTCATCGAGGCCGACCGCCTGGGCCTCGATGCCTATGGCATCTCGTTTCATGTCGGCTCCCAGCAGCCCAACCCGGACGCCTGGGATATGCCCCTGGCGGTGGTCGCCAGCGTTTTCCACGAGTTGGGGAATCATGGCATCCGGCCGCGCATGGTCAATCTCGGCGGCGGCTTTCCGGCACACTACCTGACGGCCATACCCGCCCTGGAGACCTATGGCCGCGCTATCAACCAGGCCCTCTGGCGTCATTTCGGCGATCACTTGCCAGAAACCATCATCGAGCCGGGTCGCGGCCTGGTTGGCGATGCGGGCCTCATCAAGGCCGAGGTCGTCCTGGTGTCGAGGAAGGCGGAGGATGACCCCTTGCGCTGGGTCTTTCTCGACATCGGCAAGTTTGGCGGTTTGATCGAGACCCTGGACGAGGCGATCCGTTACCCCATCCATACCGCCCGCGATGGCGATCCGACCACCCCCTGCATCATTGCCGGCCCTACCTGCGACTCGGCGGATATCCTTTACGAGAAGACGCCCTATGAGTTGCCCGTCTCGCTGGTCCCGGGGGACGAGGTCCTGATCGAGGGCACCGGGGCCTATACCACCACCTATGCCTCTATCGCCTTCAATGGCTTCGAGCCCCTGCGGTCCTATGTCATATAAGCCAGATGTCCCTGGTTCCATGCGATACAATTTCACCACTTATAATTCTTACCGTTATTTTAGTGACAGATGCCCCGCGCGAACCGGCCACTTTCCCCCCTCGCCCACCAGGCCTTGCGGCTCCTGGGTGGCCTGATCGAGGAAGGCCGCCTCCGTAAAGGCTGGTCGCGCGAGATGCTGGCCGAGCGCATTGGAGTGGGGGCGCTCACCCTCCGGCGGGTTATCCGCGGCGAGCCGGGCGTGGCCATCGGCACCTATTTCGAGGCCGCCGCGCTGCTGGACATCCCGCTGTTTGGCCAGGATACGGCGCGGGTGCTGGACCAGGAGCTGGCCCGCCAGCGGGAGTTGCTGGCGCTGTTACCCGCGCGCATCCGCCGGGGCGAGGACCCGCTGGACGATGATTTCTGAGGTGACGCCGCCCGCCGATCGGGCCTACGTCTGGGTCTGGCTCCCGGGTGCGGTGGCGCCGGTGGTCGCCGGTCTGCTGCAACGGGATAGGCACGGCGGTTACGGCTTTACCTATGGTCGTTCCTACCTGGGGCGGGACGACGCCATCAGCCTCTTCCCCGACGAGTTGCCCCTCCAACCGGGCGAACAGCGCCAGCGTGACGATGACTTGCACTCCTGCCTGCGCGACGCCTCCCCCGATGCCTGGGGACGCCGGGTCATCGTCAACCGCCTGACCGGACAGCAAGGCGCCGCTGCCGCGGGGGTCGAGCTCGACGAACTGACCTATCTGCTGGAGTCGGGGTCCGACCGCATCGGCGCCCTGGATTTTCAGGCATCGCCGTCCGTGTACCGGCCGCGTGGAGCCGAACAAGAAGACAGTCTGGACGACCTACTGGACGCGGCCGAGCGCCTGGAGCGTGGCGAGCCCCTGTCCTCCGTGTTGGCCTTGGCACTCCAACACGGTACCTCCGTCGGCGGCGCCCGACCCAAGGCCCTGCTGGCCAGCCCTGCCGGCAAGTTCATCGCCAAGTTCTCCACCAGCACCGACCTGTACAACCTGGTCAAGGCCGAGTATCTGGCGATGCGCCTGGCGCGCCGGGCGGGCCTGGACGTCGCCCCGGTCCTCCTGGCCCAGGCCCTGGGGCGGGAGGTGCTGCTGATCGAGCGTTTCGATCGCGTTCGCCACGGCACCGGCTGGCAGCGCCGGGCCATGCTGTCCGCCCTCACCCTGCTCGGGCTGCGCGAGATGGAGGCGCGCTATGCCAGCTACGAAGACCTGGCGCACCGCGTGCGGCGAGACTTCGGCGACCCCCGCCAGACGCTCGCGGAGTTGTATGGACGCATGGTCTTCAATGTCCTCTGCGGCAATACCGACGACCATGCCCGCAACCACGCGGCCTTCTGGGACGGTCACGGCTATCGGCTGACGCCGGCCTATGACATCTGTCCACAGACACGCACCGGCGGCGAGGCCAGCCAGGCCATGCTGTTGACGGGTCAAAGGCGCGACAGCCGGCTGATCGCCTGTCTGGCCGCGGCCGGGGCCTTTGGGCTCGCCACCGAGCCGGCCCGCGCCCTGATTGATACCCAGATCGCGGTTATGCTGCGCGACTGGGACAGGGTCTGCGACGAGGCTGGCCTGACCTTGACCCAGCGTCGGTCGCTCTGGCGGCGACAGTTTCTCAACCCCTATTGTTTGGAGGGCTATCCAGTGGGGATCGCGATCCCCGATCCAGGTTGACCGCCACCGGGCGGCATCTCCGGCTAGTTGTCGCTACTCAGGATGACCTTACCGCTGGTCGAGCTGCCCACGGCGTATTGCGGGCGCTGTGGCTCGATACCCGGCACGGGCAAGGCATGGCTTTAGCGGCCCTGGGTCTTCCCCATGGCCAACAGCAAGGCGGCGGTCACTTCCCGCATCCGAAGAATCACCTCCGCCCGCCCGGGGGCGCCCGTGAGCCTGGCGACATCCCCCCAGTCCCGGTGTTGGAGCACGAGGGCGATGAGGGGGATGGCCTGGCTGAGGCTGATATTACCCTGCCTCAGGGCTGGCCCTACATGGCCCTCCGTTAAAGCCCGCAGGGAGGAATAGCTGGCCTCGAATGTTCGGTGGGCGAAGGCGAAGGCCGCCAGTTCGCGCCAGTCCGGCTCGTCGCCGGCCGGGGGTGACTCCGGGGCGGTCATCGCCAGCAAGGTGGCGGCCAGGTCGGGCTC
>JBATOB010000111.1:0-6107 GCA_049290655.1 Chromatiaceae bacterium
GGAACAGGTCGAGCCCATGCTCGAGAGCAAGCGCTATTGCCACTTCAAGGAAGGCTTTCACGACTGGTATTCCCATCGCCGCTGGGAAGGCATGGTGGAGAAGCAGCGCAAACCGCGTAATCTGCAGGATAGCAAGCTGGTCCCTTTCGCCCGCGCCCTGCTCGACAAGCAGGAGCGTCAGGTCCTGCTGGTGGGTAGCAACGTGGACCGTAACGACGCCGCGGCCATGCACCAACTGCGCATCGAGTGCAAGAAGCTGCGTTACGCCGCCGAGTTCTTCCGCCCCCTGTTCAATGGCATGGACAGCTTCATTGCCCACATGAAGGGCATTCAGGATTTGCTGGGTCTCATGAACGATGTCTCGGTCACCCGGCATCTCCTCGACACCATCCTCGCCGAGGAAAGCGATCACGAGATCCTGGTCTATGCGGGCGGTCTCATCGGCTGGCGGACCTGCGACTTCTTCCACTCCCTGGGGCGTTTCGACGGATTCTGGAACGAGTTCACCGAGGCCCGGCATCCCTGGTGGAAGAGTGGCGCCCTGATCCAGTTGTTAGAGCCGGAGCCGGTCGTTGGGTCCTGAGGAGTCGTCCATCCTGATCTAGCGCCAACCCGATGGAGCCCCCGACAACAGGCTGGCCAGCAGCCGAATGGCCTGGCGATTGGTCCAGGACCTGGCCAGGCTGGCGGCCCCGGGGGCGGGCAGCCAGCATTCCTCTTGGTGCTCGCTGGGGTTGAGGCGGATCAGCCGCCGCAGGGGCAGCACCAGGGCGAACCAGTGCTCGAGGTTGTTATGGACCTGGGGGGCATAGCGCTCCCGCCAGGCGGGGAGGATGGGGAAGCGTTCCTTATGATTCAGATCGAGCAAGGCCGCCTCCGGCAGGCTCAACCCCGTCTCTTCCCACAGCTCGCGCCTGGCGGCCCGGCGTGGGTTCTCCCCCGGTTCCAGGCTGCCGGTCACGGATTGCCAGAAGCCGACGGGCCGGGTGCGGCGCAGGAGCAGGAATTCACCGGCGAGGGTGGCGATCACCAGCAGCACGGACTCCGGATGCTTAAATTGGGCGGTCATGCATCGGGTTCCGGAGTCACGTGCTAGCGGCCGCGGGTGCCGGTCTTGTCTCAAGGCCGCAACTTGACCCGCAACGCCAACTCGTTGAGCTGGGCCTGATCGACCGGCGAGGGGGCGGAGGTCAGCAGGCAGGCGGCGGTCTGGGTCTTGGGGAAGGCCATGACGTCGCGGATGGAGCTGGCGCCGGTCATCAGCATCACCAGGCGGTCCATGCCGAAGGCGAGGCCACCGTGGGGCGGACAGCCATACTTGAGGGCCCGCAGCAGGAAGCCAAAGCGGTCCTCGGCCTGTTCGTCGCTGATGGCCAGCAGCTTGAGTACCTGGCGCTGCACCTCCTCGCGGTGGATACGGATGGAACCGCCGCCGATCTCGGTGCCATTGAGCACCATGTCGTAGGCGCGGGACAGGCAGGCGCCGGGGTCGCTGTCCAGGAGGCCGATCTGGTCCTCCTTGGGGGAGGTAAAGGGGTGGTGCAGGGCCGTCCAGCGGCCGGTGTGGGGCTCGCGCTCGAACATGGGGAAGTCCACCACCCAGAGTGGGTGCCAACCCTCCGCCATCAGGCCCAGGTCCTGGCCCAGCTTGACGCGCAGGGCGCCGATGGCCTCGTTGACCACGTTGGCCTTGTCGGCGCCGAAGAAGACCAGGTCCCCGTCCAAGGCGCCGGTGCGCGCCATGATACCCGCCACCGCCGCGTCCGGCAGGAACTTGAGGATGGGCGATTGCAGCCCCTCCCGCCCCTGGCCGGCCCAGTCGTTGACCTTGATGTAGGCCAGGCCCTTGGCGCCATAAATACCGACGAACTGGCTATAATCGTCAATAGCCTTGCGGCTCAGTTCGCCACCCCTGGGCAGGCGCAGGGCCACGACCCGGCCCTCGGGGTCCCTGGCCGGGCCGGCGAAGACCTTGAAGTCCACCTCCGCCATGAGGTCGGCGACATCGATCAACTCCAACGGCACGCGCAGGTCGGGGCGGTCCGACCCAAAGCGGCGCATGGACTCGGCATAGGTCAGGCGGGGCAGGGGGTTGGGGAGTTCGGCCCCCAGGACCTCGCGGAAGAGGCGCCGGATCATCTCCTCCGTCAGGTCCATGATGTCGTCCTCGTCCATGAAGGAGACCTCGATATCGAGTTGGGTGAACTCGGGCTGGCGGTCGGCGCGCAGGTCCTCGTCGCGGAAGCAGCGAGCGATCTGGTAGTAGCGATCCATCCCTGACATCATCAGCAACTGCTTGAAGAGCTGCGGCGACTGGGGCAGGGCGAAAAACTCGCCGGGATGGGTGCGACTCGGCACCAGGTAGTCGCGGGCGCCCTCGGGGGTGGACTTGGTGAGGATGGGGGTCTCGATATCCAGGAAGCCATGGGCATCCAGGAAGTTACGTAGGTTTCGCGTGATGCGGCTACGCTGGCGCAGGCGTTCCTGCATCTCGGGACGGCGCAGATCGATATAGCGGTAGCGCAGGCGCAATTCCTCGGCGGCGTCGCGGCCATGATCGTCGAGCTGGATCGGCGGGGTCTCGGAGCTGTTGAGGATGGTCAGGGCGCGGGCCAGGACCTCGACCTCGCCGGTGGGCATATCCTTGTTTTCGGTGCCCTCCGGGCGCGGGCGCACCCGCCCCTCGACGCGGAGGACAAACTCGCTGCGTGCCTGCTCGGCCAGGCGGAAGGTCTCGGGATTGTCCGGGTCGATCACCACCTGAATCAGACCGCTCCGGTCGCGCAGGTCGATGAAGATGACGCCGCCGTGATCCCGGCGACGGTGGACCCATCCGCTCAGGGAAACTTCCTGACCAACCTGTTCGCGGTTCAGATCTCCGCAATAATGACTGCGCATGCGCTTTGGCTCCGCTGTGAGTGCCCGCTGGGGTGCCGCCCGAGGCGGCCTGGGAAAAAGGATTGCAAGATACCGAGGGGGGCTGGGGAGTGCAAGGGCGGCACCATCAAGTACACCTGAATCTTTATGGGTGGGGCCTGTCAGGGTAGCAGGTGATAAACGGGGGTGTTGCCGTAGTTTTTCGCCAGTTGCTGGTAGCCCAGGTACTCGCAGGCATACCAGGGTGAGCAGGGCCTCCCCCGCGAGGCCTGTTCGGCGCAATGGGCACTTTCCTCCGCGGTCAGCAAGGCAACGAATTGTTGCGAGGCATAGACATTGCCCGGCAGGGTTATCGGCTCGATGCGGGCCGTGCGGGAGACATGACTCCCATAGATGATGGGGCGTCCGGTCAGGGGGTGTTGGCCCGTATAGACGGGGCCGGCGTGGAGGCCGATGCGCAGGCTCAGGTAGTCCGGCAGGCCCTGGAGGCGCGGATCGAGGCGGATGAAGCTGTCCTGGAGGGCGAAGGCATGGCGCAGGAGGACGCGGGCGCTGGACATCACCACATAGAGGGCATCACCCCAGCTCTCCACCAGATCGGGCGGGGAGCTGATTTCATCCAACCGGTGCTGGACCTTGGTCAGGTAGCTCCAGAGTCCTGGCAATTCCTCCTCCCGGAGTTTGCTGAAGCCAACTAGATCGGCGATCAGGCCCTGATCCAGACTACCCATTTCCTCGTGCATGGCATCCGCGCCCAGGACCTGGTCGCTCGTTGGGGCGGCGAGGAGTTCCTGATCCTGCTGCCGGACACGGACCTCGAGGGGGCTTTGATCGTCGCCGAGGCGCTGCGGAAGGGCGTCGCCGCTCAGGCGGTCATCATCGGAGACCAGCGTTTGCATCTCACCTTGAGCATCGGCGTGGCCAGCTACGGCCTGCATCAATCCATCAGTCAGTGCATCAAGGCAGCCGACAGGGCGCTTTATGAGGGAAAGCTTCAAGGGCGCAACCGTGTCGTGGCGGCAAAAACACAAAGCCCCCCAGGGTCGATGCGGCGAGATGTCACCCAGGCGAAGTCCCGAGCTGGCGGCGGAAATCAGCAGGCTTCGGCAGAAGCTGTCGGCACTGCGAAGGGGGCGCGGCTTCCTAAAAAATAAGCGACCGCGCACTTTGCCGAGGAGCCGCTGCCAGGTACTCGTTCACGAAACAATGGCGACCGCGGTACCCGGTGGACCTGATGGCCCGCGTGGTTGAAGTTTCGCGCAGTGGCTTCCATGGCTGGCTCAGGGGTTACCCCCTCGATTCGCGCCCAGGAGGACGAACGGGTCAAGGTGGCGATCTGGGCCACCCGCACGCGCGGCCGCGAGACCTAAGGGGTGCGCCGCCTTCAGCCGGAACTGGCCGCGGAGATTACCTTCGGCACCCGAAACAGATCTGACCGGCGCTCGGGTGGCCCTCATCGCGCCGGCTGGGCCATTTCACGCTAAAATCCCCCCATGCTCCTATCCGTCAAACACCGCTTCCTCTTCGTCCATATCGCCAAGACCGGCGGGACCAGCGTGCGTGCCGCCTTGCAGGCGGGGCGTTGGCGGGACCCCTGGTACTGGCCGATGTTCCTGTGCAGTCGCATGAGCCACCTGAGCGGTCATCGCATCGCCACCAAGCTGCCGCGCCATGCCAAGGTGGTGGCGGCCAAGGAGTTGCTGCCCCGGGAGTTCTTCGATCAGCTTTTCAAGTTCGCCTTCGTGCGCAATCCCTGGGACTTGCAGGTCAGTTCTTTTCATCACATCCGCCGGGAGCGGCCCCATTATCTGGGTGGACATGAGGATTTCGAGGGTTTTCTGCGCTGGAAATTGGACCCGGAGCGGCCCTATCAGTACCACATCGACACCTCCATCGAGCGTCAGTCCGACTATCTGATCGATCTGAGTGGCCAGGTGGTGGTGGATTTCATTGGCCGCTATGAGCGGCTGGAAGGGGATTTCGCCGAGGCCTGCCGGCGCATCGGCATCCCGGCACCCGGTCTGCCGCATCAGCGCCAGGCCCGGGATCGCCAGAAGGACTATCGCGGCTACTACAGCGAGGCAACGGCGGAGCTGGTCGCCCGCCATTTCGCCCGGGATATCGAAATCCTGGGCTATCATTTTGATCCTGATCCGGAAAGTGAAAACTGATCAGTCTGCGGCCTATTTTTCCAAGGGCCCAAGGGCCCAAGGGCCCAAGGGCCCAAGGGGTCACGGGGCGAGGGATGATCGATACCCCCGGCAGCAACCCTTGGGCTAATCGGATCTAGGTACTCTAGGTGCTCTAGGGGCGGGAAATCTCCAACGCGGTTGGGGTGAAAGTCTACATCCCCGACCCTTACTTACCGGCGCTGATTCCTCCCTCCACCCATTCCCGGTCGCGCTCCTTTCCAGGGTCCCTTGGCCCCGGGTTTGGGGCGGGGGGGGCTGGGTTTTTTCATGCCGACCATGGCCAGCAGGCCATCCAGTTCCTCGGGGGTGAGGTCGCGCCAGTGGTGGCTGAAGACCCGGGGCCCCAGGATGACATTGCCGAAGCGGACACGCATCAGGCGGCTGACCTTGAGTCCCACGGTCTCCCAGAGGCGGCGGACCTCGCGATTGCGGCCCTCGCGCAGTAGGACGTGATACCAGCGGTTAGCACCCTGGCCGATGCTGGATTCGACGATCTCCTCGAAGTGGGCCGGGCCGTCGTCCAGTTCGACGCCATGAACCAGGCGGTGCAGGGCCTCCTTGGGCACCTCGCCGAGGATGCGCACGGCATATTCCCGCTCGATCTCCTGGGATGGGTGCATCAGCTTGTTGGCCAGTTCGCCGTTATTGGTCAGCAACAGCAAGCCGGAGGTATTGATATCCAGGCGGCCCACGGCGATCCAGCGCCCCTGTTCCAGGGGGGGCAGGTGGCGAAAGATGGTGGGTCGGCCCTCGGGGTCGTGGCGGGTGACCACCTCGCCCTCGGGCTTGTTGTAGGCGATGACGCGCAGGGGCTCGACGCTGGGTGGGGCGAGCCGCAACTCCCGGCGATCCAGGCGGATACGATCCCCGGGGACCATGCGGGCCCCCAGCTTGGCGACCTCGCCATTGATCTCGATCCGTCCCGCCTCGATCCAGCCCTCGATCTCCCGCCGGGAGCCGAGTCCGGCATCGGCCAGGACCTTCTGGATGCGGACCGGCACGGCCGCACCGGGTTTGGAGGCGGGACCGGGGGAGGAG
>JBATOB010000112.1:0-1981 GCA_049290655.1 Chromatiaceae bacterium
GGGCCCCTGAGCCCGCGCCGGGCGCCTGGATGCCAAGCCCGGCCGCCCCGCCAGGCCCCAACGCCCGGAAAGCGGTTGCCAAGCGATTTTCCGCCAGGAATTCTTGTAAGCAGCGACAATACTTGCCTATAATTGAGGGTTTCACGGAGACGGGGCCGCGTGGTCCCGCCTCGGCCGTCCCCCCGATCCTTGGCGCGGTTTCGTCCCTTATCCCACCAGGTCCGGCTTGGTAGAACTCAGGAAGCAGCAATGACAGACCTTTCTCATTACCGAAACATCGGTATTTTTGCCCACGTGGATGCGGGTAAGACGACGACGACCGAGCGGATTCTCAAACTGACGGGCAAGATCCATCGCCTGGGCGAGGTGCATGACGGCGAGTCCACCATGGACTTCATGGAGCAGGAAGCGGAGCGCGGTATCACCATCCAGTCCGCCGCCACCTCCTGCCAGTGGAAGGGCTGTCGGCTGAATGTCATCGACACCCCCGGCCACGTGGATTTCACCATTGAGGTGTATCGCTCCCTCAAGGTGCTCGACGGCGGCATCGGTGTCTTCTGCGGCTCCGGCGGCGTCGAGCCCCAATCCGAGACCAACTGGCGCTACGCCAATGACTCCCGCGTCGCCCGCCTGATTTTCGTCAACAAACTCGACCGCATCGGCGCTGATTTCTATCGCGTCGTGGATCAGGTCAAGAATATCCTAGGTGCCAATCCCCTGGTCATGGTCCTGCCCATTGGCGTCGAGGGTGACTTCGTCGGCGTCGTCGATCTGCTCACGCGCCAGGCCTGGGTCTGGGACGAGTCGGGCATGCCGGAGAACTACAGCCTGCAAGATGTCTCCGAGGATATGGTCGCCAAGGTCGAGGAGTGGCGGGAAAAGCTCATCGAGACGGCCCTGGAGCAGGACGACGAGGCCCTTGGCAAGTACCTGGAAGGCGAGGAGCCCAGCCTGGAAACGGTCAAGGCCTGCGTCCGCAAGGGTGCCATCAAGCTCGACTTCTTCCCCACCTACTGCGGTTCCGCCTTCAAGAACAAGGGGATGCAGTTGATACTGGATGCCGTGGTCGATTACCTGCCCAATCCCATGGATGTCGAGCCTCAGCCGGAGGTGGACCTGGAGGGCAACGAGACGGGTCTCAAGGCCATCGTCGATCCCGACCGGCCCCTGCGCGCCCTGGCCTTCAAGATCATGGATGACCGCTTCGGCGCCCTGACCTTCACCCGCATCTACTCCGGGCGTATCAAGAAGGGCGACTCGGTGCTCAACACCTTTACCGGCAAGACCGAGCGCATCGGTCGTATCGTCGAGATGCACGCCGATTCCCGCGAGGAACTGGACTCCGCCCAGGCCGGCGACATCGTCGCCCTCCTCGGCATGAAGGGCACCCAGACCGGCCACACCCTTTGCGACCCCAAGCACCCGGCCACCCTGGAGCCCATGGTCTTCCCCGACCCGGTCATCTCCATCGCCATCGCCCCCCGCGACAAGGGCGGCTCCGAGAAGCTTGGCGTTGCCCTCAATAAGATGATTCAGGAGGACCCCTCCTTCCGCGTCGAGACCGACATCGAGAGCGGCGAGACCATCATCAAGGGGATGGGCGAGCTGCATCTGGATATCAAGGTCGATATCCTCAAGCGTACCCATGGCATCGAGGTCGAGGTGGGTAAACCCCAGGTGGCCTACCGCGAGACCATCACCCGCCGTGTCGAGGACACCTATACCCACAAGAAGCAGACCGGCGGCTCGGGCCAGTTTGCCCGCATCGAGTACGCCATCGAGCCCGGCGAGGCCGGTAGCGGCTACCAGTTCGAGTCCGTGGTCACCGGCGGCACCGTGCCGCGCGAGTTCTGGCCCGCGGTGGACAAGGGCTTCCGGGACAGCATGAAGGAGGGTGTTCTGGCGGGCTTCCCCTTGCTCGATGTCAAGGTCAGCCTGATCGATGGCAGCTACCATGCCGTGGACTCCTCCGCCATTGCCT
>JBATOB010000113.1:0-12857 GCA_049290655.1 Chromatiaceae bacterium
CCCGAACCCGGAAGCCTCGCCCGACAGCCCCAACTCACCCCTGCCCGGCTGGGACAATCGCTGGTATTTTCGGGGCTATTGAATAATCCCCGGCGTCCCAGACCCCATCCCTCGGCGTCGCCGAGAACACGAACAGAAACCAAGACCGCGTCCCGTTCTTCTCATGCAGGGAGGCGTCGATCGCTTTACCATGATTTGATTTCTCAAATATTCCCTAGCTCGCCATGATTCTTGCTTCCGCCGCCCTTGTCGTTGGCCTGGCGCTCTTGGTCTGGAGCGCGGATCGGTTCGTGGATGGCGCGGCCGCCTCCGCCCGTCACCTCGGCATGCCGGCGCGCCTCGTCGGCATGGTCGTCGTGGGCTTCGGCACCTCGGCGCCGGAATTGACAGTCTCCGCCCTAGCGGCCTATCAGGGCAGTTCCGGCATCGCCCTCGGCAACGCCTACGGCTCCAATATCGCCAATATCGCCCTCATCCTGGGGATCACGGCCCTGATCAGCCCCATCGCCGTCAACTCGCAGGTTCCGCGCAGGGAACTACCCATCCTCGCCGCCGTCACGGCCCTGGCGGGATGGCAGGTCTGGAGCGGGGAAATCACGCGCGGGGATGCCTGGACGCTGCTGGCGGTCTTCGCCGGCGTCATGGGCTGGATGATCTGGGAAGGTTTGCGCAAAACTGCGGATACCCTGGATCGCGAGGTAGAGGAACAAGTCGCCGCCATGGCCATGACAACCCGCCAGGCCCTGTTCTGGACCTTCGCCGGTCTGGTGCTGCTGATCCTGAGCTCCCGCCTCCTGGTCTGGGGCGCGATCGAGATCGCCCAGGGCCTGGGAATTAGCGATCTCATCATTGGCCTGACCATCATCGCCGTGGGCACCTCGCTGCCCGAACTTGCCTCCTCCATCGTGGCGGCGCGCAAGGGGGAGCACGACCTGGCCCTAGGCAACATCATCGGCTCGAATATTTTCAATACCCTGGCCGTGGTCGGCATCGCCGGGGCCATCAGCCCCCTGACGGTCGGACCCGAGGTCTTTAGCCGCGACATCATGACCATGTCGGTCCTGACCCTGTCCCTCTTCGTCCTGGGTCGGGGCTATGGAGGCAGACCAGGATGTATCGGCCACCGGGACGGCGTCCTGCTGCTCCTGGCCTATGTGGCCTATAGCGGCTACCTGATGGTCGAAGTATTCGCGGCTTGAGGCGCCGTCGCTTCCAGCCAAGCCACCGCCTCTCCCCACCAGGACGCCGCCGCGTATGACGGCCAATCATTGTGGCCGGCCTCCGGAAACAGCCAGCGCCGCTTGGGCTCCGGCAGCGCCTCATAGAGCCCCTGGCTATGGGCTGGGGGCACGATCTGGTCCCGACCAGCAATCAGCACCCCCTTAGGTCCCTGAAAAGTCTGGAGCGCGGCGCGCGTGTCGTACCGGTCGCGCACCAGCCAGCGAGCGGGCAGGTACCAATAGAGCGCCTGGGCCAGGTCTGGCAGGTTGTCCCAGGGGGTGATCAGCACCAGCCCGGCGGCCGACGGTTCGACAGCCACCGCCACCTGGGCGGCGACGGCGGCCCCGAGGGATTCACCCCCGACCCACAGAGGCTCGCCATAGGCCGCCCGGGCCAGGCGGACCGTCTCGCTCCCATCGGCCACCAGGGTGGCCTGGCTGGGGATGCCCTCCCGCCCGCCATAGCCGGGATATTCCGCCAGAATGACGCGGACACCCAGGGGTTCGAGGGCGTTCAGGTAATAGGTCCGGTCCCGGGCACTGCCGGCATTGCCATGAAAGAGCACCAGGGTGCCCCGCCACCCCTGGGTCGCCCCGGCCTCGGCGCGGACATAGCCTCGAAACGCCGGCCCGCTGGCCAAGGGCCAGGGTGCGAGGGCCGGCCCCAGGCGTGGACGCAGATTTGCGGCCGATGGCGGCGTGGGGTCGGGCAGATACAGCAATTGGTCTTGGTTCAAGGTCATGAATCCCATGAGAAACAGATAGCCGAGGAGTAGAGGGGAGATAGTGATCAGGAGACGCCAGGATCGCATGTTTCAAGGGCCTGAAGGAGATGAGTGAGCAATGGCAAGCCGAATCCTACCCGAACAGGCCCTAACCTACTGGACCTGAAAGGCTGCCTCGATACTGGTATGCGGTCTGTCCGCAATTCAAGCTGCTCGGGCGTGACAGTTTAGTGAACCCCTGCCTCGCCAGGTTGCACCCCAGCCAGCAGCGACTAAGCCCCCCCATCCGCCAGATACTCCAGCACAAACGCCTCCGCCCGGTCCAGATTATCCCAGGCCCCGGCGCTCAGTGGCGCGCCGAGGGCGAAGTGATAGCCCCGGATGCGCAGCAGGCAACAGGGCGGGGGCGGGCCATAGCCGATTTGGGTATGGACCCACAGCAGAGCGCCGGGGCTCATCGCGTGGGTGGTATAGCTGGCATCCCGGTCGGGGTGGACCGGCGCCAGGCGGTAGGGCACCGCCAGACTGACATCAGCATCGACCAGGATCACCCGCGCCCGCCCCACCAGGTCCAGGGCATGCTCGGGCTGGGGTTGGAAGTCGGTGAGGAGGTCCCACGGGGCCGGCCGGCCCGCCGCCCGCGCCGCCTGATGGCGCTCCAGCCGCTGGATGAGTTCGGGTCCCAGGGCGTCATCGCCCCGGGAGGGATTGCCGTACCCAAAGATGAGGATAGGGGCCATGGGCGGTGGTGAGCAGTGGCGGGGCGCTAGTCCCCCACCCCGCCCCGCTCGATCAGACCGCTGGCGCGCTGGTACAGGCGATCCACCACCTGCCCGGCCGCGTCCACCAACTCCAGCTCCAGGGGCATCTGGCCGACGGCATGGGTAGCGCAGGACAGACAGGGATCGTAGGCGCGGATGGCGACCTCGATGTGGTTGAGCAGGGGCTCGGTAAGCTCCTGGCCGTCCAGGTAGTGGGCGGCCACCTGGCGGATGGCGGCGTTCATGACCTGGTTGTTGTGGGTGGTGGCGACGATGAGGTTGGCCTTAGTCACCAGGCCATCGGCGTCGGTCTCGTAGTGGTGGAAGAGGGTGCCGCGTGGGGCCTCGAGCACGCCAATGCCGGTGGTCGCCCGCTCGCCGCGACGCAGCAGGTCGCTACCCAGCAGGTCCGGGTCCTGGAGCAGTTCCTTGATGCCCTCGGCGCAATAAAGCAGCTCGATGAGCCGCGCCCAGTGGGTGGCCAGAGCGGCCTGGAGGGGCCGGCCCTCCCCCGCCGCGCGGAAATCCTGGCGCTCCTGCTCCGCCAGGGGGGTAGCGAAGCGGTCGCAATTGTTGACCCGCGCCAGGGGGCCGACCCGGTACCACCCTTTTTCCGGCCCGAGGGCGGCGATGAAGGGAAACTTCATGTAGCTCCAGGATTTGATCTCCTCGCTTAGGAGCTGTTCGTAACCCTGGCAATCCTGGTGGTCGAAGATTGCGCGGCCAGCCGGATCGCGGGCGCGCAGGCCGCCGTCATAAAGCTCGAAGGCCCCATCCGGACCCACCAGGCTGAGCGTATTGGCATCCACCGCGCCGAAGCGGTAGTGGTAGTCGGGGTTGCCTAGGAAGATGCGCTTCATGAGCTGCACCGCGGACTCGGCCCAGGCGATCATCTGGTCGCTGTCGGCGAGCAGGTAGTCGCGTTCCTCGGTGTTCAGGGCCTTGTTGACGCCGCCGGGGATGGCGCCGGAGCCGTGGATGCGCTTGCCGGCGGTGACGCGGATGACCTCCTGGCCGTACTTGCGCAGCAGCACCCCCTGCCTGGCGATCTCGGGATAGTCCTGGATGAGGCCGATGAGGTTGCGGTGGGCGACGGCGTCAGCGAAGCCGAAAAGCAGGTCCGGCGAGGAGAGGTGGAAGAAATGCAGGGCGTGGGACTGAAGGGTCTGGCCCAGGTGCATGAGGCGCCGGACCTTGTCCGCCGTGGGCGTGAGTTCATCGACGCCGACCAACTGATCCGTGGCCTTGGCGGCGGCCAGGTGGTGGCTCACCGGGCAGATGCCGCACAGGCGCTGCACCAGCACCGGCAGTTCCCAGTAGGGCCGCCCCTGGATGAACTTCTCGAAGCCCCGGAATTCGACGATGTGCAGACGCGCCTGCTGGATGTGGTTATCGGCGTCCTGGAGCAGGGTGACCTTGCCGTGGCCCTCGACCCGGGTCAGGGGGTCGATGGCGATGCGCTGGAGGCCGGCGGGCTGGGCCGCCGTCTCCAGGCGGGTGATTTCCGGGTGGCGGTGCATGGCGGGGTCCTCGGTGGCGCGGGCCGGTCAGTCGTAGTGCAACTGGGTGTAGGGCAGGCTGATGGGCTGGCCGGCCAGTAACTCGGTCAGGAAGGTCCAGATAGCGTCGCTGGAAGGTGGGCAGCCGGGCAGGAAGTAATCGACCTTGACCACCTCGTGGAGGGGATGGACCTGGTTCAGGAGCAGGGGGATCTCGGGGTCGTTGGGGACGCCGGGGTTGTGGATGCCGATGCCGGTGACGTAGGACTCCGCCAGGCAATCCGCCAGGGCGAAGGCATTACGCATGGCGGGGATGCCACCACTGATGGCGCAGGCGCCCACGGCGACCAGGATCTGGCAGTGGCGGCGGAAGTCACGCAGCACCGCGACATTCTCGGCATTGGCGACCCCGCCCTCGATCAAGCCCAGGTCGCAGGCGCCGATCCGTTTGATGTCGGTGAGGGGGGAGCGATCGAATTCGACCCGCTCGACCAGCTCCAGGAGGCGCTCGTCGATGTCGAGCAAGGACATGTGACAGCCGAAGCACCCCGCCAGGGAGGTGGTGGCGACCTTGATCTTGGCGCTCATGGGGTGGTCCCGCCGGCGTTGGCCGCGACGTCGCCGACGGTGCTGATGGGGGCGCGGTCGTAGAGGCGCTGGCCGATGGGCACGCTAAAACCGCCGCGCTTGGGCAGGATGGCGCCGACCGGGCAGACCTGGGCGGCCCGGTCGGCCGCGCAGAAGCGGCTGTCGCCGAGCCGGCCGGTGGGGGATTCGATGACCAGGTGACTGGCGATGCCCCGCCCGCTGATGGCAAAGACATCCTTGCCGTCCAGGTCGCGACTGGCGCGCACGCACAGTTCGCAGAGGATGCAGCGGTTGAAGTCGATGACGAAGTCCGGATGGGAGGCATCCAGGTCGCGGCGCGGGAAGAAGTGGGTGAAGTGGGGGGCCAACATGCCGGTGTAATAGGCCACCGCCTGGAGCTGGCAGGCGCCGGTCTTCTGGCAGGCGGGGCAGATGTGGTTACCTTCGACGAAGAGCATTTGCAGGATGGTGCGCCGACTGGCCTGGAGGTCCGGGGTGGCGGATTCCACCTCTAGGCCCGCCGCCGCCGGGGCGGTGCAGGAGGACACCAGGCGCCCGCCGGCCCGCACCACGCACACCCGGCAACTGCCGTGGGGGGCGAGTTCCGGGTGGTGACAGAGGTGGGGGATATAGACCCCCGCCGCCAGGGCGGCGTCCATGATGGTCTGGCCGGGGGTGAAGGGAATCGCCTGGCCGTCGATCCGGAACGGGTTGCCGGGCGTCATACCGCCTCCAAGTGGGCACCGGCATCGGTGCGCCCGCTGATCGCCCGCGCCACCGCCAGGGCGCCATCCAGATCGAAGGCCGGGGTGTAGTCCGGGCCGCTCAGGCGCCGGTGGAAGGTGTCCGGGAACTTGTCGAGGATGTCCCGGACGTGATTGGCGGCGGTGGTGCCCAGGCCGCAGTAGCTGGTCTGGCGCATCAGGTTGCCCAGGTTACGCAGCTCCTCCAGGTCGTAGGCGGAGGCCTTGCCGGCCGCGACCTTTTCCACCAGGGCCTCCAGCAGGCGGCAGCCGACCCGGCAGGGGGTGCAGAAGCCGCAGCTCTCGTGGGCAAAGAAGCGGGCGAAGTTGCGGGTCATGTCCATGAGGTCGCGCTCCCGACCCAGGACCATGAAGGCACCGGCGGTGGGCAGGTCCTCGAAGGACAGGGAGCGGTGAAACTCGGCCGGCGCCAGGGTCACCCCCGCCGCGCCGGAGACCTGGACGGCCTGGGCGCCACTGCCGCCGCAATCCGCCAGGATCTGGCTCACCGGGGTGCCGAAGTCGTATTCATAGATCCCCGGCCGGGCCACGTCGCCGCTGATGCTCAGCAGCTTGCTGCCGGTGGACTGCTCGGTGCCGGCACCCCGGAACCAGTGACCACCCCACTCGATGATGCGGGCGGCGGCCAGGAAGGTCTCGACATTGTTGACCACCGTGGGCCGCCCGAGGAAGCCGCTGACGACGGGATAGGGCGGCCGCTTGCGCACCACGCCGCGCCGGCCCTCCAGGGATTCGATGAGGGCCGACTCCTCGCCACAGACATAGGCCCCGGCGCCGAGGTGAATGTCGATGTCGAAGTCGAAACCGGCCTGACCCGCGATGTCCCGCCCCAGCAGGCCCTGCCCCCGCCGGCGCGCCAGGACCTCTTCCAGATGGGGGACCAGGTAGCGATATTCGCCGCGGAGGTAGAGATAACCCCGGCGGGCGCCGACGATGCCGGCGCAGAGGGTCATGCCCTTTAATACCAGATCGGCATAGCGCGACAGGAGTACCCGATCCTTGAAGGTCCCCGGCTCGCCCTCGTCGGCGTTGCAGACCACGTAGCGTTCATCGCTGGCGGTATCCCGGCAGATGCGCCACTTGAGGGCCGTGGTGAAACCCGCCCCGCCCCGGCCACGCAACACGGAGGCCTCCAGCTCCGCCATGGCCCCCACCGGGCCCAGTTCCAGGAAGCGCCGCAAGCCAGCGTCCATCTTTTCCGCATTGCTCAGCAGGTCACCGGCCCGGTGGATATTGTCCTGGACCACGAAGAACCTGGGTGGCCAGTGCTCCAGGGGCACCCTCGCCTCCACCAGTTCCGCGATGCGGTCGATGCGCTGCGGGGTCAGGGCCGTCACCGCCAGTCCATTAACCAGCAGAGCGGGTCCCTGATCACACATGCCGGTGCAGGAAGTCAGACCCACCGTGACCCGCCCATCGCTCCTCGGTTCGCCAAGAGTGACCCCAAGCCCCTTACAGAGCCTGACTCTAAGCCCCTCGCTGCCCTGCAGGCGATCAGTGATGTTGTCGCTAAAAAGGATGTCGAAAACGCCACGCGGCCGGGTGTGCAGGAAGGCATAAAAGTCGATGGAGGCCCGGATGCGCGAACGCGTCACCCCCATGGCCGCCGAAAGGGCATCGATGGCCGCCTCGGGCACATAGGAATAAGCCTGCTGTATCGCGATCAGGTGCTGGAGGAGGAGTTCGGGCTCATGCCCCCTGGCCGCCAGCAGGCCGCCAACCATCTTGGTCAGGGTCTCATGGGAGGAAATTGACATGCCAACCCCTCGCGGTTAAGCGGTAATACAACAGCAATAGCTTACACCCGGCGGGACTTGCCCTAGCCGAAACCTACTCGGTTGATCCGTTCACCGTCAAGCGAGCTTCAAATAGTCCAGTTGCACCCACCAAGGTTGGCATCGCCGGCCCTGTCGCCGGGGGGCTGGCCGCTGACAGCCACATGGCCATGGCCTTGGGCTCTCCCACTACATCGGGCCCTCATTTTGGCGGGACACCTCACGGATGACCCCACTTTTGCTATCCCCGCGGGACCGATAATCCCTGCACCGGCCAATTCTGCAATTGGCTCCAAAGTAAAACTTGCTAGACTCCTTAACCATGGCCTGCCTCCTGTACTCGGTGGATGCCTTCGGGTTCAACCTGTGATCTGTCCAGGCGCCTGCACGACTCACGCCTCCGCTCCATGACACGATAAGGAACTCGATGGCAAAGCCCACCGCCAAGAAGAACGACACCAGCGCCAACCTCGGCTTCGAGGCCAAGCTGTGGGCCGCCGCCGATGCCCTGCGCAACAACATGGACGCGGCCGAGTACAAGCACGTCGTCCTCGGCCTGATCTTCCTCAAGTACATCTCCGACGCCTTCGAGGCCAAGCACGCGGAACTCGAAGCTGAGAGAGCACAGGGCGCCGACCCGGAAGACCGCGACGAGTACCGCGCCGCCAGCATCTTCTGGGTGCCGAAGGAGGCCCGCTGGCAGCACCTGAAGGCGAGCGCTCCGCAGCCCAGCATCGGCACGCTGGTGGATGACGCCATGGCCGCGATCGAGCGCGACAACCCCACGCTCAAGGGCGTGCTGCCCAAGGACTACGCCCGCCCCGGTCTCGACAAGCAGCGCCTTGGCCAGATCATCAACCTGGTCAGCGACATTGCGCTCGGCAGCGCCGCCGACCGCGCCCGGGACACGCTGGGCCGCGTGTACGAGTATTTCCTTTCCCGCTTCGCCAGCGCCGAGGGCAAGAGCGGCGGCCAGTTCTACACGCCCTCGCACGTGGTGCGCGTGCTGGTCGAGATGCTCGCCCCGTACAAGGGCCGCGTCTACGACCCCTGCTGCGGCTCGGGCGGCATGTTCGTGCAGAGCGAGAAGTTCATCGAGGCCCACGCCGGCAGGCTCGGCGACATCTCCATCTACGGCCAGGAGTCCAACTACACCACCTGGCGGCTGGCCAAGATGAACCTCGCCATCCGCGGCATTGACGCCCAGATCGCCCACGGTGACACCTTCCATAACGACCGGCACCCCGACCTCAAGGCCGACTACGTGCTGGCCAACCCGCCCTTCAACGACAGCGACTGGCGCGGCGGGCTGCTCAAGGACGACAAGCGCTGGGCCTACGGCACGCCGCCCGCGGGCAACGCCAACTACGCCTGGGTGCAGCACTTCATCCACCACCTGGCGCCCACCGGGCTCGCCGGCTTCGTGCTCGCCAACGGCTCGATGTCCTCCAACCAGTCGGGCGAGGGCGAGATCCGCAAGGCCATCATCGAGGCCGATCTGGTGGATTGCATGGTGGCGCTGCCGGGGCAGCTTTTCTACTCGACCCAGATCCCGGTGTGCCTGTGGTTCCTGGCGCGCAACAAGCGAAACGGGCGCTTCCGAGACCGGCGCGGCGAGACACTCTTCATCGACGCGCGCAAGCTCGGCACCATGGCCGACCGCGTGCACCGCGAGCTGACCGATGCCGACATCGCGAAGATTGCCGGCACTTACCACTCTTGGCGCAGCGAGCCGATTGATCGTCATTCCCGCGAAGGCGGGAATCCAGGGCTCTATGCCGACATCCCCGGTTTCTGCAGGTCCGCCACCCTCGGCGACATCCGCAAGCACGGCCACGTGCTCACGCCCGGCCGCTACGTTGGCGCCGAGGCCGCCGAGGACGACGGCGAGCCGTTCGACGACAAGATGAAGCGGTTCACCGCGACGCTACGCGAGCAACAGGCCGAAGGCGCGAAGTTGGATGCCGCGATCGCCGCCAACCTAAAGGAACTTGGGTATGGCGGGTGAGTGGGCTAAGACGACGCTGGGTGAAGTCGCCGATAAAAACGGATACGGCCTTGTGGATGGTCCATTCGGATCCAACCTCCCTGCGGCGTGTTACACGGAGGAAGGCATACCTGTCATACGTGGATCGAATCTGACTCTTGGCACAGGTCGCTTCCGCGCAGACGAGTTCGTGTTCGTATCGGAAGCTACAGCAAAGCGGTTGGAGCGTAGCCTGTGTAGACCCCTCGACATCGTTTTCACAAAGAAGGGAACGCTTGGGCAAACTGGACTGGTGCCCGAGGGAGGCAAGTACGATTTGTACTTGCTCTCGTCGAATCAAATGAAGTTGACGGTTGACTGTCGGTCGGCCGACCCATTGTTTGTCTACTACTTTGTTTCGTCCCCGGAGAGCACCGCAAAAATCATCCGCGACTCGGAGGCCACCGGCGTTCCGAAGACCAATGTCGCTTACCTGCGCGACTTCCCAATCTCGTTGCCGCCGTTACCGGAACAACGCGCCATCGCCCACATCCTCGGCACGCTGGACGACAAGATCGAGCTGAACCGGCGGATGAACGAGACGCTGGAGACCATGGCGCGGGCGCTCTTCAAGTCGTGGTTCGTGGACTTCGACCCCGTCCGCGCCAAGGCCGAAGGCCGCTCCGCCGGCCTGCCCCGGCCCCTTGCCGACCTCTTCCCATCCTGCCTCCTCGACTCTGAACTCGGCGAGATTCCAGAGGGGTGGGGCATCAAGCCCGTGGGCGACTTGGCGGACGTGGTTGGCGGAACAACCCCGAGTACAAAGGAGGCGTCGTACTGGGCGGGCGGTACGCATGCGTGGGCGACGCCCAAGGATCTCTCTGGTCTGCCGGTCCCCGTCCTCCTAGACACGGAGCGACGGATCACTGATGCCGGGTTATCGCAAGTGGGTTCTGGGCTGCTGCCGAAAGGAACCGTCCTCCTGTCTTCGCGCGCACCAATCGGCTACTTGGCGGTCGCGGAGCTCCCGGTTGCGATCAATCAGGGGTTCATCGCGATGGTTGCGAAGGCGGATACGTCGAATCTCTTCCTGCTGCTATGGGCAAGCGTCGCGCACGAAGACATCGTCAGTCGAGCGAACGGCTCGACCTTCCTTGAGATCAGCAAAGCCAATTTCCGGCCGATTCCGGTCGTCACGCCACCAGCCCAGGTGATGCTTGCGTTCGAGGAGCAGGCGCGGCCTCTCTATCAGCGCATCGTCGCGTCGGCGCGCGAGTCTCAATCGCTCGCGGCGTTGAGAGACTCACTACTGCCAAAGCTTATCTCTGGCGAGCTACGGGTCCGCAGAGCCTAACGAGAATGGAGCAGGCCCTTCGCTCGTTCTTCGAGGAGCAGATTCAATTTCGACTTCGAGACGGAACGGAAGTCGACGGGGGGGTCTTCATCGGAAGTACCGAGTTCCTTCCTGTCGAAATCCTGCGCGATGATCCAGACGCGTTTCGCGAGGAGTTTGACCTCTGGTTGGCTGAAGTGTGGAAACCAGAACAGCAGCAACGGAGGGACGAAATCCTCGCGCTGCACGGCAACGAGAAGAGGTACGCGGATCTTCGCGCTGCGGTAGGTAGGCAACAGGTCGTGCCCTTCGTGGGGTCCGGTATGTCGGCCCCAAGCGGATTGCCTACTTGGTGCGACCTGCTCCGAAGAATCAGCCAATTCACCCAGTGCGACCGCGCGGCCCTGGAGCGGCTTCTGGGATCGTCCTTGTTCGAAGAAGCTGCTGACTTGTTGGCATCTGGCACAAACCCGCGACTGCTAACGGAGCGAGTAGAGCACGACTTACGTGTGGATGACCCGGCCGCCGTGAGCGGACCGGTGAGGCTCTTGCCAGCTTTGTTTTCAAACCTTGTGATCACTACGAATTTGGATGATGTGCTGGAGCACGCGTATCGTTCATGTGAGCGGCCGTTTGCGCATGTGCTTGCTGGAGGTGGGCTGGCCCAGTATCGGTCGATCAAGTCGACCCGTCACCGGCTTCTCCTGAAGCTGCACGGCGATTGCCGTCAACCCGCTGGCCGCGTGCTCCTCTCCAGCGAGTACGACGCAAACTATGCCGGCGGAAACATGATTCGCGAGGAGATCACGCTCCTCTACCGGATGAACAACCTCCTGTTTCTTGGGTGCAGCCTCGGCGCCGACAGGACGGTGCGATTGATAGAAGAAGTTGCTGGTTCTGATCCGAGCATGCCCAAGCACTACTGTTTTCTCCCAATGCCAGACAGCGATACCACCCGCATCGAACGCGAGAACTTTCTTACTCAGCGGGGCATATATCCAATCTGGTATCCCTTGCCCCATGATGATTCCAACACGGCGCTACTTGATGGCCTACTGGGCACCGGCAGCGGGGATACCCTCAGATGAGCTTTTCTGAATCCGTCGTCGAAGACGCCGCCCTCGGCTGGCTCGAAGCGCTCGGCTACGCAGTCCTGCACTGGCCGGACGTCGCAGCGGGCGAACCCGGTGCGGAGTGCAGCGACCCGAACTACCGCGACGTGGTGCTGGAGCGATGGCTGCATGCGGCTCTCTTGCGCCTGAATCCGGACCTTCCGCCCGAGGCGGTCGAAGACGCCTGGCGCAAGCTCACGCGCGCGGATGCGCCGTCCCTCGTGGAGCGCAACCGCGCGGTGCACCGGATGCTCGTCGATGGCATCAGGGTCGAGTACCGGCGCAAGGACGGCTCGATCACCGGGGCGCAGGCCCGGGTCATCGACTTCGACGTGCCCGAAAACAACGACTGGCTCGCCATCAACCAGTTCACGGTATCGGAGGGTCAGCACACGCGGCGCCCGGACCTGGTGCTGTTCGTCAATGGCTTGCCATCGGCAGTGATCAAGCTCAAGAACCCGGCGGACGAGAACGCGACCGTCTGGTCGGCCTGGCAGCAGCTCCAGACCTACCAGGCTCAGGTCCCGGCGCTGTTCGTGAGCAACGCCGCGCTGGTGGTATCCGACGGCGTGCAGGCGCGGAGGGCGGGTTGATGGCTGGGCCGCCGGGCGGCGAGATCGTTGTCTACGAGGCCTCGAACGGCGAGGTGCGGGTGGACGTGCGCCTCGATCGGGAGACGGTCTGGCTTTCTCTGAACCAGATGGCAGAGCTGTTCGTCCGTGATAAGTCGGTGATTTCCAGGCACTTGCGCAGCGTGCTTCTGTCAGGGGAGCTGGAGCGGGAGGCAACTGTTGCAAAAAATGCAACGGTTCAAAGGGAGGGCGGGCGAGAGGTCGTCCGGGAGATCGAGTTCTTCAATCTCGACGCCATCCTTTCGGTCGGGTATCGGGTGAACTCGAAGCGCGGCACCCAGTTCCGCATCTGGGCGACCCGCACGCTACGCGAGCACCTGGTGCGCGGCTACACCCTCGACCGCCAGCGCTTCGCGCAGAACGCCGCGGAGTTGGAGGCGGCGCTCGCCCTGGTGCGCAGGGCCGCGGCTGGCGAGGCGCTGACGATGGATCAGGGGCGCGGGCTGGTCGATGTCATCGCCCGCTACACGCAGACCTTCCTC
>JBATOB010000114.1:0-3242 GCA_049290655.1 Chromatiaceae bacterium
CCCTAAACCTGGATCCGGTCGCCGCGCTTCGTGCCCTGAATCTGCAAGGCCGACTCCGCATCAACCAGTTGCGCTTCCGGGGCCTGACCTTTGGCGATTTCGATGGCCGTTTCACCAGCCAAGGCGGTCAGTTCCGCATGGAGGAGCAAGTCGCGCGTTTCTATGCTGGCAAGCTGCAAGGCCAGGTGAACATCGACACCAACCAGGCCCAGCCGCTGCTGACCCTGAACCAGAAGGCGGAGGCTGTTAGCGTCGGAGACCTGTTGCGCGACCTGAAAGGCGAGGGACGCCTGACCGGCACCGGCAACCTGATGGTCGATCTGAGTACCCGGGGCTGGTCCCGGGAGGAGATTATCCAGGGCCTGTCCGGCCAGGCCAGCCTGAAGGTCGCCAAGGGCCATCTGCGGGGCTTCGATCTGGAGCGGGCTATCCAGCGCGCCGAGGCGGGCATTCGGGGCAAGGCCGGCCCACCCAAGGCGGACAGGTCGGAACAAACCGAGTTCAACGATATGCAGGCCACGGCCCGGATCGAGCAGGGGATCATCGCCACCCAGGATCTCCAGGCCAGTTCCGGCTACTTTCAGGCCAAGGGCAAGGGCCGCATTGACCTGCCCAAGGATGAGCTGGACTTCGATATCGAGGCCCGAGTGGTCAATGCCCCCGCGGATCGTGCCATCAAGGAGATCGAAGGCATCCCCATCCCCATTCACGTTAGTGGCAGTCTCCAGTTTCCGGAGTGGCGTCTCGACCCCAGTCCCGCTGTCAAGGAAGTAGCGCGGCGGCGCCTGGAACAGGAATTGGATCGCGGTGATGGTAACCGCCTCCAGCAACTGGAGGAACGCACCGGTATCCGGGGCCTGGAAAAGGGCTTGAAGTCCTTGCTGGGACGCTGAGAAGGGCTAGTGCCCAGGGCCTATCCCTTCGCGTCGGTCCGATATGCCATCACTATCCCCGGGGTTGGCCGCGGCGACGCGGATGGATGAGGGCTAGGCCATGGGTGAGGGCCCAAGCCAGGGACAAGGCCCCGCCCTGAACGCTCCCCGCGACTTCGCCCAGCGCGTCCTCGCCTGGTTCGACCGCCATGGCCGCAAGGATTTGCCCTGGCAGCGCGACCCCAGCCCCTATCGGGTCTGGATCTCCGAGATCATGCTCCAGCAGACCCAGGTCGCGACGGTCACCCCCTATTTCGAGCGCTTCATGACCCGCTTCCCCCGTCTGGCGGATCTGGCGGCGGCCGAGGTGGACGAGGTGCTCGGCTATTGGTCGGGCCTTGGCTACTATGCCCGGGCTCGCAACCTCCATGGCGCCGCTCGCCTGCTCCAGCATCTGCATGGTGACGATTTCCCCCCGACCCTGGAGGCGGTCCAGGCCCTCCCCGGGATTGGTCGTTCCACCGCCGGGGCCATCCTGTCCCTGGCCCGCGGCCAGCGTCATGCCATCCTCGACGGTAACGTCAAACGGGTCCTGGCTCGGTACCGGGCCATTCCCGGCTGGCCGGGTCAGTGCCCCGTGCTCGCCCGGCTCTGGGGGCTGGCGGAGGAACTCACCCCGGATGAGCGCCCGGGCGATTACAACCAGGCCATGATGGATTTGGGGGCCACGGTCTGCACCCGCGCCAACCCCGCCTGCGTGCGCTGTCCGCTGGTGGCGGACTGCCGGGCCCATGCCCTGGGCAAGACCGCCGCCTATCCCCACCCCAAGCCCCGCCAGGCCCTACCCAGCCGCGCGGCCTGGTTCCTGATCCTGCACAATCCCCAGGGCGAGGTGCTGCTGGAGCGGCGTCCCCCGACGGGTATCTGGGGCGGGCTCTGGAGCCTGCCCGAGTGCCAGGTCACCGAGAATCCCCTGGATTGGTGCCGTGCCCGCCTGGGTGTCGAGGCGGAACTGGTTGAAAAACTCCCGGTCCGCCGTCATACCTTCTCGCACTTCAAACTTGAGATAAAGCCGCTGCGGCTAAGACTGGCGAAATGGCCCGATCGGGTGGCCGAGAGTGACGGCCTGATCTGGCATACCCCTGGCGTCGCCCTTGCCGTCGGCCTGCCAGCCCCAGTGGTTCGCTTAATGCGAGAAATCAGCAGCGACCGGATCGCGTCGGATGGCATCCAGTAAGGGTAGATACCGGCGATCCCGGTAAGAAGATTCAATCATTCAAACAGTTAATCACAGAGGCTCGATTCTTCATGACTCGAATGGTAAATTGCGTCAAACTCGGCCGCGAGGCCGAAGGCCTCGACCGTTCCCCCTATCCCGGAGAACTCGGCAAGCGGGTCTTCGAGAATGTCTCCCGGCAAGCCTGGCAAGACTGGCTCCGCCACCAGACCATGCTCATCAACGAAAACCGCCTGAGCCCCATGGACCCCAAGTCCCGAAAATATCTGGAAGAACAGATGGACAGCTTCTTCTTTGGCGTGGGCGCCGCCCCACCGCCGGATTACCGACCTCCCCAGGCTTGACGAAAACCCGGGGGTCCGGTCTAATATGCCCCTTCGCACCAAGCCCAGGTAGCTCAGTTGGTAGAGCAGAGGACTGAAAATCCTCGTGTCGGCGGTTCAATTCCGTCCCTGGGCACCAAAATTCAAAGAGTTAGACGCGCATGGAAGCGCATCGATTGCCTCATAATGCCCCTTTCGCGTCCCGCAGTGTCCCCTGTGAACTCCCCACGCCCAGCAGCGGCGGCCCTTCCCGGCTAGATCTGATTTCAGCTCCACCCCACCTGCATCAGTATGGGATTCGGAAACCCTTGCAGGGTAAGTAGCCCCTAGGATAGCCCTTTAATGCCCCAGCAGCAGCGGGCAACCCCGCCAGACACTAAATCAGGCACCCAATCGCGCCACCCGCTCAGTCACGGGACAGGTTGGTGACCGCGGACAGGCCCCCAGGGGGCCGCGCTTGGTCAGTTGTAGGGGACCCGGAAAGGCACCGCCAGGGATGCGCCTGCGGCTCACCGCCGCCCTGGGGGTAGAACCTGCCATGTTCATGGCCCAGATCAAGGGCGATGCCGAGGCGGGCAAGCATGGGGCGCCAGTGCCAGTCGAGGTAGTGAAAACAGGGGCTCCAGGGCCTTACTTGCTCAGTTCAGCCGGGACACCGGGCACCAGCCCCATGCAGTTGGCGTAGTAGGCTACGGTCGCCGGCCAGTCGCTGAAGATGGCCCGAATCCCCACCTCTTGGGGCGCCGTGCTCGACCCGATCTTCAGCCTGCGCACCCGGGTGCGCATCCCGGCGGGGGGGACCGCTCAGGT
>JBATOB010000115.1:0-12933 GCA_049290655.1 Chromatiaceae bacterium
CCTCGCAAAAGGTCTCCAAGCGCAACCGGGCGCCGGCCTCGCCCGGGCGCCAGTGCTCCCGCAGACCCGCGGCCCAATCGGGCGTCCGGGGCAGAAGCTGGAGGCTATCGAGCTCCAGCCCGGTTACCTCGGGTGGGGTTGGCGCCAGACGCGCCGGGGCGGGGAGCGGCGCCTCGGGCTCCGGGAGGCGCAGGCAGGCCTTCCAGAAGGGGGTGAAGACCCGGAAGGGTTCACCGGCACCGGTACGGACCTGCTCGGGCTCCTGGAGTAGGCGGCCGCGAAAGCGGCGTATCTCCAGGCTCTCCCCCAGTTCCCGCCAGAGGCGCTCCTCCAGGTCGGCCTGGACGAACTCGTGGCCATGGTGGAAATAGAGGGCCCGGGCCTGGCATTGACGGGCCAGGGTAGTGATGACCTCCAGGCTGTCGCCACGCCAGATGACCAGGCGGCTGCCCAAGCCCGCCAGATCCGCGGCCAGGGCGGCCAGGCTGTGATGCAGCCACCAGCGGCTGGCAGCGCCGGGCCGCCATTTCCCAGGCGTCGTCTCATCGAGGATAAAGAGGGGAATGAGGGGGGCGCCGCTCGCCACCGCCGCCCGCAGGGGGGCATGGTCGGCAAGCCGCAGATCGTCGCGATACCAGAGGATGACGGGAGGCGCTGACATGGGACTCCTGGCTATCTGTGGATAAAGAGGTCGGAACGCGCCGCTGGAGTGACCTAGGACGACCCCAGGAACTCGCCCAGGCGTTGGAGAGCCAGGTTGAAATCCGTGCCCAGGACCCGGGCGCCGGCCGCCAGGATAAGCTGGGGCCAGAGGTCCGCGGCGGCACCGCCCACCAGGACCGGCACCGGCGTCAAGGCCACCAGGGTCGCGACTTGTTGCGCCAGGGTCTCCGGCTCGGTCCGAGCGGAGAGGGAGAGCACCACCGCCCGGCCGGCGGCTATGCGAACGGCGGCGGCGATCTCGGCCTCGGGGACATCCGCCCCGAGCATGACCAGGCGATAGCCCTGGCCAGCGGCGGCCAGGGCGAACTGGAGCAGCCCCAGATCGTGATACTCCCCGGCCAGGCAGGCGGCGACCAGGCGGGGCCCCTGGGACAGGGCGTTCAGGTGATGGAAGCGGGCCCCCAACTTGTTGCGCAGGAAATTCGAAAAGAAGTGCTCCCGCGCGATGCAGGCCTCCTGGTCGGGCCACTCGGCGCCCAGGTGCTCCAACACCGGGCGAGTGAGGTACTGGGAGACCCGATCAATAGAGTAAAGCGACAGGGCATCGTTGTAGATGACATCCAGGGCGACGGTGTCGAACTGGCGCGCCCCCGCCAACATGCCCTCCACATAGCCGGGCCAGGGATCCCCGGCCTGGCCCGGTGACGGCGCGGGCTCCGGGGCCAGAATCGGCGCCAACCCAGGGGTCGTGTCCGCGGCGGTCTCGCGCTCCTCGGGTGCCAGGAGCGACCCCGCTTGACCCACGGCCACCCCTCGCTCCAGGAGCGCCACGACCTGGCGGACGCGGTCCACATCCCCCTCGGTATAGAGCCGATGGCCCTTGTCGGTACGGGTAGGGTTGATGATACCGTGGCGCCGCTCCCAGGCCCGCAAGGTCACCGCCGGCACGCCCGTGAGGCGGGAGACGGTGCGGATCGGATAGAGGCCCTGCCGATGCGGCCCCCTCTCGATACCCTCGCCTTCCCATCCCTCGCTCATCACCCGATACCTGCTGAAGCCGTGTTCATGATTCGCTGTCCTGGCACCCCTCGGTTAAAAAACCTTGGTCCGCCTCATTGCCCCTAGGCCCCAACAAAAGGGCTTGCCGAGACGCGATTTTATATTATACCATAATTATACAAATATTGTACAAACATGATACGCGATAGGTAGCCGCCATGATCAGCATGAACCACCTGGAGTTACCCCCGTTCGAGAGTAGCCAGATTGACGAACGCGCCCGTGAGCGCGTGGCGCCGGGGGCCATGATGGAATTGGAGCTGGACCTCCAGTTCGAGTCCGGCGGCGTGACCTGCCGCGACAGCCGCGTCATCCGCAAGTCCAACCTCTGGCGAGACTTCTTTCCCGGCGACCTGGACAGGCAACTCCTGGGACTCCCGGTTGGCGAACGGGTCGAGGCCGCCTTCGGGCCCGGCACGCTCACGGATTACCAGGAGGGGGAGCGCTTCACCGCCCCCCGCGCCGCCTTCCGCACCCGCAAGATCGCGCGCCGCGACCTGGAGCCACGCCTGGGGCGCTTCTATCCCCGGGGCTTCCTGGCGGGGCAGCGTGGGCTCTTTTCCGAAGACCGCCGGCCCTTGCGGGTCACCGGGCTGTCGGATCAGCGGATCGATATCGACAGCCGCCACCCGCTGGCCGGGGTGCCCCTGCGGCTCGGGATCAGCGTCCTCAGCACCTGGCAGGCCGGCGAGGAACATGGTGGCATGTGCAACGACATCGCCATGCTCGCGGCGGGCGAAGGACCCGGGATGCAACTCCCCCTGCCCGCCGGGCCCAGCGATTTCTGGTACCCCGAGGCCCTGGGCCGCCTGGACAGCCGCGCGGACGAGGTCTTCTACGAGCGCTCCCGCCTGGTCCACCACCTCGACAGCCATTGCCGCGCCCAGATCGAGCGGCTCTACGGGTCTCTGATCCCTCCGGGCGGCCAGGTCCTTGACCTCATGTCGAGCTGGGTCTCCCATCTCGATCGCCTCGATCCCTCCTGCCGTGTTACGGGGCTGGGCATGAATCGCGCCGAACTGGAGGCCAACCCGCGCCTGGCGGAGCGCGTCATCCGGGACCTGAACCAGGAGCCGAGCCTGCCCTTCGCCAAGGCCCAATTCGACGCCGTGGTCTGCACTGCGTCCTTTGAGTATTTGACCGAACCACACCGGGTCGTGGCGAAGATCGCCCGGGTGTTGAAGCCAGGTGGTTACTGTATTATCACCTTCTCCGATCGCTGGTTTCCAACCAAGGCCATCCAGGTCTGGACCGAGATTCATCCCTTTGAACGCCTGGGATACGTCCTTGCCAGCCTGATGAGCGATGAGCGCCTGGACCACTTCAATACCTTCAGCCGCCGCGGCTTGCCCCGGCCCGAGGACGATGCCCGCGCCGGCGAACTGGAGCTGTCCGATCCCCTGTTCGCGGCCTGGGCGCGGCGCCGACCCGAGCATTAATCCCCTGGGGCCCCAACCACGATGAAATATCTCTCCGAATCCGATTACAGCCACGGCCAAGTGGCCAGAACCGGCATCCTCCTGGCTAATCTGGGCACCCCGGATGCCCCGGATCGGGTCTCGGTGCGGCGCTATCTCAAGGAATTTTTGTGGGACCCCCGGGTCGTGGAGATGTCCCGGCCCCTCTGGTGGCTGATTCTAAACAGCATCATCCTCAACACCCGCCCCCAGCGGTCGGCCCACGCCTATGCCAGCGTCTGGAGCGAGGAGGGTTCGCCCCTGCTGGCCATCTCCAAGGCCCAACACCAGCGGCTGGCGGAGACCCTGGGCCCGGATATCCGGGTGGAACTCGCCATGCGCTACGGCCGCCCCGCCATCGCCAGCGGCCTCGAGGCCCTGCGACGGGCCGGGGCGCGGAGAATCCTGGTGCTGCCGCTTTATCCTCAATACTCGGGTACCACCACCGCCAGCGTCTTCGATACCGTCACCGCCGAGATTCGCCGTTGGCGCTGGATACCCGAGTTGCGCTTCGTGAACCAGTATCATGACGATGCCGGCTATATCCAGGCCCTGGCGGATTCGGTACATACCTTTCAGGAGGCCAACGGCCGTCCGGACCAGCTCATTATGTCCTTCCATGGTCTGCCCCAGACCTATTTCGATGCCGGTGATCCCTACTACTGCCACTGTCAGAAGACCGCCCGACTCCTGGCCGAAAGCCTGCAACTCTCCAGCACGGACTACCGAGTGACCTTCCAGAGCCGTCTGGGGGTCAAGGCCTGGCTCAAGCCCTACACCGACGAGACGCTGAAGGCCTTGCCAGCCCAGGGGGTTCGCCGGGTCCAGGTCCTCTGCCCCGGCTTCAGTGCCGACTGCCTGGAGACCCTGGAGGAGGTGGCCATGGAAAACCGGGACTACTTCCTGGAGGCGGGTGGCGAGTCCTACCAGTACATCCCCTGCCTCAACGACGGCGCGGGACACATCAACTTCCTGCGCGACCTGATCGAGCGACACCTCCAGGGCTGGGAGTTGGTCACCGGCGGTGACCCCGCCACCCTGGCCCGGGCCCAAGCCCTCGGTGCCAAACACTGAGAGCCGCCCTTATTTCCCCCCGATGGCCTGATCACTAACCCCCTGTCCCCAACTCCCGGAGCCCTGACATGACCGCGCCCGACACCCCTATACGGCTTCCGATTATCTCGTCCAGCGGCTCCAGGAGATCGGGATCGGGCATGCCCGAGGAAATCGCGGCCGCTGATTGCGAGTCGAGCAACTGGGGGCCCTCTTCGAGCGCGTCCAGGGCTGGCTGCGGGCGGGCGCTTCTTCATGCACATCTTCTGTCACCGCGACCGGCCCCATCCCTTCGAGGATCACGGCGACGAGGACTGGATGAGCCGGTACTTCTTCTCCGGCGGCATCATGCCCAGCGTGACGACCCTCGCCGCCGCCATGACCCGGGCCTGTAACCCGGGCGCGGTGCAGATGTTCCTGGCCAAGCCGGGCTGGCGCGATCCGGTTCCCCTTGGCGGGCCCATAGGGTCCCTTGGCCTGGGAGCGGCTCGATGAACCCGCCTCGCATCTCCCTGCTCATCCCATTCCTGGCCCTGTTGCTGGCCGGGTGCACCGGCGTACCCGAGGGCATGCAACCCGTCCGCGGCTTCAACCCGGAGCGCTATCTCGGCACCTGGCACGAGATAGCCCGCCTGGATCATTCCTTCGAGCGGGGCCTCGACCAGGTCACCGCCACCTATGCCAAGCGGGAAGATGGCGGCATCGATGTCCTCAACCGGGGCCACGACCCCGTCAAGGGGGTCTGGAAGGAGGCCAAGGGCCGCGCCTATTTTATCGCCGAACCGGACCTGGCCAGCCTCAAGGTCAGCTTCTTTGGCCCCTTCCATGGCGGCTATCACGTCTTTGCCCTGGACCCGGACTATGGCTGGGCCCTGATCTCGGGTCCCACCCGGGAATACTTCTGGATCCTAGCCCGGCAGCCCCAACTGCCCGCCGAGGTCCTGGACGACCTGCTGGACAAGGCCCGAAGCGCCGGCTTCGATACCAGCGCCCTGATCTTCTCCGCGTCCGGCCCGGACTCCCAAGTTCAAGCGGCCGCGGCGGGCCAGTCTTGATCCCTTCTACCCTTCGAAAAACCCACCAGGAGACCTGCCAGCATGATGACCTTCACCCGCGACCCCATCACCCTCAACGACGTGACGGACCTGGAAGAGGCCCCCTTCATCATCGAGGGCAGCGGCGACAGCAGCATCAAGATCTACTTCGAGTCCGAGGCCAACAAGCAGGAATACCTGGAGACCGAGGTGCACGACTCCCTGAACTGAACGCCGAGGGTCTCAAATCCATTTTCGACGACATCGCCGACTGCCCCATTACGGGTTCCATCAATTAAGTGGGGGCGGTGTCCCTGCCCTGGTCAGGAACGGCTAGCGGGGGTTAGGCGCAGATCAGGTACTTGTTCAAGCGATAGAGCAGGGTATCCCGGGTCAGACCGAGCAGGCGGGCGGCGCGGCTCTTGTTGCCCCCCGCCAGCGCGAGGGCCTGGCGAATGACGTCGATCTCCAGGTCCTGCAGCTTGATGCCGGAGGCCGGTAGCTTGAAGCCAGGGCCATCCTCTCCGACCACGCCACCCTGGCGGATCTCCAGGGGCAGGTTGTCGGGCCCCAGCTCGCGACCTGGACAGAGGATAACCATGCGTTCGCAGAAGTTGCGCAACTCGCGGAGGTTGCCCGGCCAGGCATAGCGACGCAATTGACGCTGGGCGGTGAGGGAGAAGCGGGGCCGGGCGCCCCCGTGGGTCGCGGCGGCGCTGGCCAAAAAATGCTCCAGGAGGGGCCCGATGTCTTGAACGCGCTCCCGCAAGGGTGGCAATTCGAGGGGGACGACGCACAATCGATAATAGAGGTCATCCCGAAAGCTACCGACACGCACCAGATCCCAGAGATCCTGGCGGCTGGCGGCCATGACCCGCACCTCCCCGCCCGGCCCCTCCAGCCAACGCAGGAGGCGTGCCTGACCACTGGCGGTGAGTTCCCCCACCTGATCCACAAAGAGGCTCCCGCCCCGGGCGGCGAGGAAGGCCCCGTCCAGGGTCGCCACGGCATCTTCCTCGGTCAGACCGGCGACCCGCACTACCCCGAAGGGAAAGTCCCGCCGGGTGCCGAGCCGGTGAATCTCCCGCGCCAGGCATTCCTTGCCGGTCCCGTCCTCGCCCATCAGGAGCAGGCTGGCATCCGTGGTCGCCACGAGCCGGGCGGCATTGAGGAGCCGGCGAAAGGCCGGCGCGTCACCGATCAATCTTTGGGGCCCTGATTCAGTCATGACCTGCTCCACTAGATATCTTCAATAATTAGTCGTTTTCGGTACTTGCACCGGTATGGACAGCGGCGGCATCATCCGTTGACGCCCATATTGTAGTCCGGGAATGTCAGGGTAAACAGCCCGAGTCCAGCCACCGACAGACCCGCCAGGAGCCGCGGGAGCCCATCGCCCGCGAAGCGATGGAGGCGGCCAGCGAAAAGGCCGGTGGCGATCAGCGCTGGCCAGGTGCCGAGACCAAAGAGCGCCATGTAGAGGGCCCCCGCCAGGGGGCCGCCTTGGGCCGGGGCGCCGAGCAGCAAGGTATAAACCAGACCGCAGGGGAGCCAACCCCAAATGGCGCCATAGAGGGCCGCCTTGGGCAGGGAATCCACAGGCAGCAGGCGTCGCCCCAAGGGTTCGAGACGTCGCCACAGAGGTTCGCCCAGGCGTTCGATCCAGTCCAGGCGAGGCAGCCAGCCCGCGATGGAGAGCCCGACCCCGACCATGACCAGGGCCGCCAGCCAGCGCAAGCCATCATGGAGCCAGAGGTGACCCGTGCCCAGGAGAGCGCCACCGAGAGAGCCAAACAGGGCTCCCGCCAGGGCATAGCTCAAGACCCGGCCGGTGTTGAAGGCCAGCAGGTAACCCAGGAAGCCGGGCCATTCGGCACGCTTCGCCACCGGCAGCGTGAAGCTCAGTGCCCCGGCGATGCCGCCGCACATGCCAATGCAATGCAGGGCGCTGAGCAAGCCGATCACAAAGGCGAGGGGATAGGCGGTGTTCATCTCGAAGGTTCAAGGAGTGTCCAACCGGCTGGAACCGGTATCACAAGTAAAAAAGCTTAACCGATTCCGCCTCTCAGGACCTTGGGCTCATGGGGCGTGCCCTCTGGCAAGGTATATTTGCAATTACTTATGATCGCGGAGAAACTTGTTTACCGATCCGGTCCCGATCACGATCCCGGTCTGGGCGCCGGGCGGTTACGGGCGGCCTGCGGAGGACAATACTATGACGGCACTCAATCTCGACCATCTGCGCCCCCTGCGGGAAAGGCTGGTCAGTCATCCCATTTACGCTTCCCTGCAAAACCTGGACGACCTGCGGGTTTTCATGGGGCACCACCTCTTTGCGGTTTGGGACTTCATGTCCCTGCTTAAATATATGCAGCGGCACCTGGCCCCTACCCAGGTCCCCTGGATACCCCAGGGCGATCCCGTGCTAAGGCATTTCATCAACCAATGGGTCCTGGAGGAGGAGTCGGACCTGGTGCCCGGCGGCAACGAGGCAGGTTACGCCAGCCATTTCGAACTCTACGTCAAGGCCTTGACAGAGATCGGCGGCGACGGCGAGCTAGCGACCCGTTTCCTCGACCGAGTGCGGCAGCGTGGCGTTGACGAGGCCCTCTACTCGGACCTGGTCCCCCTCCCCGCCCGCTATTTCACCGAGACCACCTTCGCCTTCATCCGCGACGACAAACCCCACGAGGTCGCCGCCGCCCTCGCCCTGGGTCGCGAGCAGGTGATCCCGGACATGTTCCGCCGCTTCATCGAGCTGAGCCGGATGGGTGTGGATCAGGCCCCCAGCTTCCACAATTACCTGGAGGGCCACATTCATCTCGATGGGCAACTCCATGGACCTATGTCCCTGCGCATGGTGGAAATCCTCTGCGACGGAGATCCCGTCAAGATTGATGAGGCCGAAACCGCCGCCGAGGAGGCCCTTTGCGCCCGCCTCCGCTTCTGGGATGGGGTCCTGGAGGCCATCGAGGCCGCTCGCGCCGCGCGGGCCGCCTAAGGATCGCCCTCGGGACCGCACCGCCATGATGACATCAGGCTCGAAGAAAGCCGCAGCTTGCGTGGCTCCCGGATTGGAATCCACGGCCAAGATCCCAATTTAGGGGTTTAACATCCCAGGGTTTTTTAGCCAGATACCAAACCGGAGGCAAAAAATGACAGTCAGCGTTCCCGTGGACGGCGAAGGTTTTCTCATCAATCGCGACGACTGGAGCGAGGAAATCGCCATCGAACTCGCCAAGGCCGATGAATTCGAGATCACGGATCAGATCATGGGTTATATACGCGAGGCCCGCGCCAGGTACGAAAATGATGGTGTCGTCCCCCCCATCCGCAAATTCGCCAAGGAACTGAACATTTCCACCAAGGAACTTTACGACATTTTTAAGAAAGGCCCCATGAAGCTCATCTGCAAATGGGGCGGCCTGCCTAAGCCCACCGGTTGCGTCTAATCCCCCCCCGGCCCGGCCCACAGCGCCGGGCTGATGCTTTCAGGCCATCACCCAGACATTTTCCTCACGGAGTTGCCCGTTAGGTTGCGAAAGGAACCAAGGGCCGAGTTCATCCAGTTCATCCTTGATCCCTCCAACTTTAGGTGGCTTAGCGCTCTTCCATCAAGGTCGAAATAAGCGGTAGGAGGGCCTGGCCGCCCGCTCCGGGTCAAGGCGCCTTGTGCTATCTTGAACCTCAGTGACCTTGACACCCGCACCCTCCGCGCCATGAAATTTCCCTACGGCTTAAGCGATTTCAACAAAATCATCCAAGGGGGATACTTTTACCAGGATCGTACCGACCGGATACCCTTCATAGAAGCCGCGGGGGATCAGTTGATCTTCGTCCGCCCGCGCCACTTCGACAGAAAAGCCCTCTTGTACCGTGAAGGCCTGCTAAAAACCGTCTTCAAGGCCGTCAAGACCGCCGCCGGCGGTCTGGGTCTGGACCGGGCCTTCATCACCGGCGTCTCGCCGGTGGTGCTCAGCGATATGACCAGCGGCTATAACGTGGGCGAGGGTATCTATCTCAAGGCCTCCTTCAATGACCTGTGCGACTTCATCGAGGCCGAGATCGCCGCCCTGCTGGAACGTCTGGCGGCGGGGGGCTGGCCGGGTCCGCGGCAGGCTTTGGCGATGAGGCGTACCTTCTATAACGGCTATTGCTTTAGCGAGAACGGTGGGGAGCTTCTCTATAATCCGACTCTCAGCTTGTATTCTCTAAACCGCGCCTCTTCGCGGTGGTGGGGATTGGCCTGGAGCGAGTGGCCTGGCGGTTCGTGGAGCTGGAGGCTGCTGGGGATGAGCCATGATCCGTGTCGGCATTGACCTAGGCGGGACCAAGATCGAGGGAGTGGCCCTGGATGCCCAGGGGCAAGAACTCTGGCGCCAGCGGGTTTGGACACCGCAAGGGGATTATCCGGGGACGCTGGACGCCATCCGGGGCCTGGTACTGGCGGCGGAGGGCGCGCTCGGCGACCAGGCCCAGGTTGGCATCGGTATCCCGGGCTCGGTATCCCCCCTGACCGGGCGCGTCCGCAACGCCAATTCCACCTGCCTCAATGGCCAGCCACTGCACCAGGATCTGGAGGTACGACTGGGGCGTCCCATCCGGCTGGAGAATGACGCCAACTGCCTGGCGCTCTCCGAGGCCACCGATGGCGCTGGAACCGGCGCCACGACCCTGTTCGCGGCCATCCTGGGCACCGGGGTCGGCGGCGGCATCGTGGCCCATGGCCGGTTGCTGACCGGCATCAACCGGATCGCCGGTGAGTGGGGGCACTCCCCCCTGCCCCAGCCGGAGGCCCGGGACCTGCCCCCGCCGGCCTGTTATTGCGGGCGCCGCGGCTGTATCGAGACCTATCTCTCCGGCCCCGGGCTGGCGGCGGATCATGCGCGCCGGCAGGGCGGGACATTGGACGCCGTCGCCATCGGCTTGGCGGCGGCCGCCGGTGACCCAGCCTGCGAGGCCAGTCTGCAATGCTACGAGACCCGCCTGGCACGGGCCCTGGCGGGGGTAATCAACCTGCTCGACCCGGACGTCATCGTGCTGGGCGGCGGCCTGTCGCGACTGGAGCGGCTCTATCGCAACGTGCCCGCCCGCTGGGGGGCACATATCTTCTCGGACCAGGTGGCCACCCGTCTCTTACCGGCCCGGCACGGCGACGCCTCGGGGGTGCGCGGAGCGGCAAACCTGTGGCCGCGGGCCTGAAGGGGGTATTCAAATTTTCCTGGCCGCCGGGGCGATCAAGGCCTTGAAGGATGGATGACGAACGCCTCGCAATTTCATAAAATTAGCAGCTATTAACAGGCTTGCCGACGAGGGCGACCCCTCCAGCAAGGCTAGGCAGGTTTCGGGCACCCATGAGGGCACGGTTATTCCGCCGCGACAGCGGCACACCTTGACGAGAGGACACAAAAATGGCCATTGAGGTTAACGGCAGGACCATCGAGACCGATGACAACGGCAATCTGGTCAACTATCAAGATTGGGATAAGGATGTGGCCCAGGCGCTGGCCGCCATCGAGGCTATCGAATTGACCCAGGAGCACTGGGACGTTCTGGAATATCTGCGCGACGAATTTCAGAACAACAACGGCAACCAGCCGATGGAGCGTCAGATCAATAAGGACATGGGCAAGCGGTGGGGCAAGACGGTCAGCAGCAAGGATCTCTATAAGCTCTTCCCCCTGGCCCCCAGCAAGCAGGGTAACCGGGTCGCTGGTCTGCCCTACATTGCCCGCAAGGGCGGCTACTGATACCTCCGCATCTTCCTCCTGCCCCTCGCGCCGGGTCGGCCTAGTTCGGCCATCCGGGGCGTGGGGGTATGGCGGGCGACGCCAGCCAAGACAGCAGGCAGCGCGATCGCCGCCTTTTATCAGGCACACCAGCGGCCACTCCTCAGTCCGCCTCTTCCCCCCCACCCTTGCGCATGGCCTTGCCCGCCGCCGCCCGCTTCTTGCGCTGAGCCATCGGGTCCGCGATCAGGGGGCGATAGATCTCGACCCGATCGCCGCTGACCAAGGGCTGATCCAACTTGGTCAGCTTGCCAAAGATGCCGACCTTATTGAGGGCCAGATCGATTTCCGGGAAACGCTCCAGGATCCCAGAGAGGTCGATGGCCTCGCGCACCGTCATCCCCGGGTCGCCGGTCACCGACAAGAGGGCCTGAGCGTCCAGCCGGGCATAGGCCACCTCCACCTGAATTCCCTGTTCAGCCACGATACACCTCGTCCGCCTGCTTGCAGAAGGCATCCACCAGGGAATTGGCGATCTGATGGAAAACGGCACCAAAGGCCTTGTCGATCAGTGCCCCCGCGAATTCAAAGTCCATGGTCAGGGACACCTTGCAGGCATCCTCCCGCAGCGGGAGGAAGCTCCAGCGCCCCCGCATATATTTGAAGGGCCCATCCAATAGGTCCAGTTCCATCCACTCATCCTCGACGAAGCGATTGCAGGTCGAGAAGGTCTGACGAATACCCAGCCGGGCCACCACCAGTTCGGCGCAGAGGCGGCCTTCCTCCCGACTGAGAATGCGAGTGGCCTGGCACCAGGGCAGAAAACCGGGGTAGGCCTCGACGTCCCTGACCAATTGGAACATCTGGGAGGCGGAGTGGTGAACCAAGGCGCTCTTGCTGACAATAGCCACTCAGATCAACTCCCGCACCAGGTCCGCCAGCCGCTGGGCGATGGTCTCCACCTTGACCGGGTCATCGCCCTCGACCATGACCCGGATCAGGGGCTCGGTGCCGGAGGGGCGTAGGAGGATGCGGCCCTGACCCGCGAGTTCTTGCTCGGCGGCGGCGACAGCGGCCTGCATCGCGGGCAGGCCGACGATCTCCCGCTGCTCGTCAAGGCGGACGTTGATGAGGATCTGGGGATAGAGTTCGACCTCGGCCACCAACTCCTCGATGGGCCGGCCGGAGTCCACCAGAGCCTCCAGGACCTGGAGGGCGGCCACGATGCCGTCACCCGTGGTGGTACGATCGCGGCAGATAATGTGGCCCGAGGGCTCGCCGCCGAGGAGGCCGCCATCCCGCTTGAGGCGCTCCATGATGTAGCGATCGCCGACCCGGGTGCGGGAAAAGCCGATGCCCAGGCGTCTTAAGGCGTGCTCAAAGCCCAGATTACTCATCAGGGTCCCGACCACATCGCCCCCCAGTGCGCCCTGGGACTGGCGTTGCTTGGCGATGATAAAGATGAGCTGGTCGCCATCCACCAATCGGCCCTGGGCATCCAGCATCAGTACCCGATCGCCGTCGCCATCGAAGGCGATGCCCAGATGTGCCTTCTTTTTGAGGACCATGGTCCGCAGCCGCTCCGGGGAGGTGGAACCGACACCACGATTGATGTTGAAGCCATCGGGATCGACCCCGATAGCCGTGACCTGGGCCCCCAGTTCCTCGAAGACACAGGGCGCGGTGTGATAGGTGGCGCCGTTGGCACAGTCCACTACTAGCTTGAGCCCCTTGAGGGACAGGGCGGAGGGGACCGTACTCTTGCAGAACTCGATGTAACGCCCGGGGGCGTCCTCGACGCGCCGGGCCTTACCCAGGGAGGCGGAGTCCACCGTCGTTAGGGGCTGATCCAAGGCCTCCTCGATGGCCAGTTCCACCTCATCCGGCAACTTGTCGCCCCCCGCGGAGAAGAACTTGATGCCGTTATCATCGTAGGGG
>JBATOB010000116.1:0-2294 GCA_049290655.1 Chromatiaceae bacterium
CTCGTACATGCCGCCCTGCACGATGCCAAAGAGGGCCGCCGGGTTATCGCCATGGGCCGCCTTGCTGCGCGCCGCCCACCGCAGAGAGCGCTCCATGGAGGCGCGGGCCTGCTCCGGGGTCGCCGGATAGGGGGTGCAGTCGTCGAAGATCATGACGATGTCGGACCCCAGGGCGCGCTGCATGGCCAGGGATTCCTCGGGGCCCATGAAGATCCGGCTGCCGTCGATGGGGGAGCGGAAGTGGACGCCCTCCTCCTTGATGCGGCGCAGCTTGCCGAGGCTGAAGACCTGGAAGCCGCCGGAGTCGGTAAGGATGGGCCCGGGCCAGTGCATGAAGCCATGCAGGTCGCCATGACTGGCGATGACCTCGGCACCGGGGCGCAGCAGGAGGTGGAAGGTATTGCCGAGAATGATCTGGGCACCGACCTCCCGCAGCTCCTCCGGGGTCATGGCCTTGACGGTGCCATAGGTGCCCACCGGCATGAAGGCCGGCGTCTCCACCACCCCGCGGGCGAAGGTCAGGCGCCCGCGGCGGGCCTGGCCATCGCTGGCCAATCGCTGAAATTCCATCCTATTTCATCTCCTCGGTCGAGCCATAGCCAGCGCCTTGCCGCCCGCCCTCGTCACTCCCCTGCCCTCTGCCCTGCCCCACCGCCTGTCCCCTCAGCCAGCGGGCCAGGCCATGCAGGTCGGGGATTTCAACCAGGGGCGGCTCCAGATCCACCGGCCAGGTCTGACCGTAGCGATTGACCCAGAGGACCGCCATGCCGTGATCCCGCGCCGCCTGAACATCGTAAACCGGGTGATCGCCAATGTGCAGGGCCTGATGCGGCGCCAGCCCCGCCCAGTCCAGGGCCGCCTGGAAGAGGGCGGGGTCGGGCCGCGCCGCGCCCACCTCGGCGGCGGTCAGCGACAGGTGGAAGAGGCCGCGCAGGGGGGTGCGGTCGATGTCCGAGTTGCCGTTGGTCACGGAGACCAGCCGGTAGTCCGCCGCGAGGGCGCGCAGGATCGGGATGACGTCCGGATAGGGCTCGACCTGGTTGCGGTGCTCAAGAAACAGCGCCATGCCCTCCACCGCCAGGGCGGGATCATGGCCGAATGCCTCCAGCAGCATCTCCAGGGAGGTGCGCCGCACCACCGTCACGTCGTGGGCGATGGCCGGGCATTGCGTCATCAGGTCGCGCCGATGGGCCCGCAAAGCCTCCAGATCCATGGCTTGCGCCAGGGCAGGGGCCCGCTCGGCAAGCCAGGCGACCATGGCGGCCTCGGCGCGCTGAATAGGCTCCAGACAGGGCCAGAGGGTATCGTCCAGGTCCAGGGTGATGAGTTCGATGGGGTGCGGGGTCACGGGCAAGCCTGTGGATGCTGAAGGTGCCGCCATTTTGCCCCAGGCGGGCGGTTGCGGGAATCGGGAAGGGCTAACTGGCTGTCTCTAGCCACACCACGCCAGCCAGGACGAACAAATTCTTTATAGCATCGACAGCCTGGTGGAACTGCCAGCCCTTGAGGCTGGGGCTAGGGCTCAGATCGGCCAGGTCGTGATCCACATCCGTCGGCCCCTGCTCGGTCAGGCGACGGCCCGGGTGGGCCGGAAGATATTGGTCCGCGCCCACGTTAATCAGCGGTGAAAGAGGGCTTGATGCCTGATTCAATGCGTTTTTGCATGTAGCGATCCCAGAAAAAACGGGGCTTATCCTCCTTGTTTGACGGGGTTGAGGGCATCGGCTAAACTCGGGCAATAGTTAAATGAGGTAAGGACTAATCTTGCTAGGGAAAAGGGCAAATGGGCAAGGGCAAGTACTGAAAAGCTCGCCCTAAGAGATAGTTTAGAAACTAGACGGAATCTGTCTAGTACATCCAACGCAGACTCTGTCTAAGAAAACTGTTATATGCAAAAATAAGAAGCCGAGAAATGCAGTCGCCAATAACGATTTTGTGGGGAAATATCGTTCATGCATTTGAAAATGCGGATGGATCGGCGTTGATGTTACATAAAGCAGCGACAGAATCAGGAAAGCTCGCAAAATCTATTTCATATGATAACGGCAGAGATAAAGTAAGAACACCTTTTGCTGACTTAAAAACAAGAGAGATAAATTTACAAGAAACATATCTGTGCCACTTATGGTCGTTTATTTACTCGGTTTTTGTGATGTATGAAGAAGGCATTCAAAAACCATTAATAAATAATGCATTTGATGGTGCGCTTCGTTTTGATACCCCACTGCTTCAACGGGCAAAAGCTTTATTTGACTGGTCTATTTCCTTAACAAAGGAACATTCCGAATGGAATG
>JBATOB010000117.1:0-4708 GCA_049290655.1 Chromatiaceae bacterium
GACCAGGGCGATGGGGCCATCGCCGCTGATCTCGGCCCAGTAGGGGCCGTAGTTAAAGTTTAGCAGCTTGTGACGGCGTTTCTCGAGCTGGGCAAAGTGATCCTTGGCCATGCTGGAGGGGGTGCCACGCGGGTTGTGCTCCAGGCCATCCGCCACATAGCCCCCCCCCGCCTGCCCCGGCAGGGACATGGGGGAGATGCCGGACTCGGTGAGGGCGTAACGGCGGTAGGGCTCGTCACCGATGGCCGCCGTAACGCGTGGCAGTTCAACCGTGAAGCTCACCGGCGGGTCGCAGACGGCGCGGGACTGGCCCAGGAGCTGATCGGTCAGCACGATGGCGACGGTCTGCAGGTGCTCCGCCAGGCGCACCGCCCACTGGGTGGTAAAGGCGCAGTCGCGGATCTCGGTGGCCGCCAGTACCAGGTGCGGGGCATCGCCATGGAACCCATGGAGGGCGATGTTGAGGTCCGACTGCTCGGACTTGGTGGGGATGCCGGTGGAGGGGCCGCCGCGCATGACATTGGCGACGACGATGGGCGTCTCGCTGGTGACCGCCAGGCCCAGCCCCTCCATCATCAGGCTGAGGCCGGGGCCGGAAGTGGCCGTCAGGGAGGGTACGCCGCCAAAGGAGCCGCCGATGATCATGTTCACCGAGGCCAGTTCGTCCTCGGCCTGGAGCAGGCCGCCACCGACCTTTTCCAGGCGGGGGGCGAGCCATTCCAGGATCTCGGTGGCCGGGGTGATGGGATAGGCGGCGACGAAGCGCACCCCGCCGCGCAGGGCACCCAGGCCACTGGCCTCGTTGCCGCTCATGTTCCAACGCTCGGTGCCCGGGATCTCGGTGATGGGCTTGGCGGGGGCGGCGGCGTAGCCCGCCTGGATGCAGGCGACGGCGGAGGCGGCGATGCTGGCGCTCTTCTTGCCCAGGGCCACCCTTGCCTCGGCCTCCAGGGCCGGCAGAGGCAGACCGGCCATGGCCCCGGCGGCGCCCAGGGCGGCCATGTTCAGCCGGCCGCCCGCTACGGCGTCGGCCATGGCCTTGAGGGGCAGTTCCACCACCTGGGCCCCGCTCGCCAGGATTGCCACGGGCACGGTGCCACCCGCGGGGTCCGTCAGGATCAGGCTGGAGCCGTCGAGGGGGATCTCGTCGAGGAAGCGGCTGATGTTGAGCCAGTCCAGGGCCACCAGGATGTCGAACCGGTCGTCCATGGTGTTCACCGGGCTCGGCCCGAAACGCACCATGGCCGCCGACTCGCCGCCCCGGATCTGGGGACCGGCGGAGCGGGTCATGAGGCCGTAAAAGCCAGCGCGGGCCACGGCCGCGAGCAGAATCGAACCCGTCGTGACGGCGCCGCTGCCGCCCGAGCCGGTGATGGCGATGGACAGCCGGGGCGGCTGGCCGGTACTGGATTCCTTGGGCATGACTGGCGATGGGGTGGCAAAGTGGGAAAAGGTGCCGAATGATAGCCCAGCCGGGGGCGGGGCGTGATCGACTGAAAGTCGGACGAGGCCAAGATGCACCAACCCTCGCTTCGGGATGGCCATTCAGGGAGGCTGAACCGGCCGGCTTGTGGAGGGCGCATCTGGCCCCATCCAGGCGGCCGGGTTCTGCCCAGGGTCAAGGGCGTCTTGCTTCCCGTCGTCCTTTTTGTTTCCATCCCCGTCTATGAGCATCGCCATCCCCCGGATCAACCGCATCCGCCAACTGCCCGCGCAACTCGTCAATCAGATTGCCGCTGGCGAGGTGGTGGAGCGGCCGGCCTCCGTGGCCAAGGAGTTGATTGAGAATAGCCTGGACGCGGGGGCGGATCGCATCGAGATCGACCTGGAGCAGGGGGGCGTCAAGCTGCTGCGGGTGCGGGACAATGGCTCCGGTATCCCTCGCGAGGACCTGGCCCTGGCGCTGAGCCGCCACGCCACCAGCAAGATCGCCAGCCTGGCGGACCTGGAGGCGGTGGCCTCCCTGGGCTTTCGGGGCGAGGCCCTGCCGAGCATTGCCTCCGTATCGCGCCTGGAGGTGCGGTCCCGCGCCCGCGATGCCGAGGAGGCCTGGGCCATTCGCGGCGACGGCGGCGATCGCCTCGACGAACCGGAGCCGGCTTCCCATCCCATCGGCACTACGGTCGAGGTGCGCGATCTCTTTTACAACACCCCGGCTCGGCGTAAGTTTCTGCGGGCCGAGAAGACGGAGTTGGGCCACATCGAGCAGGTGGTGCGGCGCATCGCCCTGGCCCGGCCGGGGGCGCGCTTTCGCCTCAATCACAACGGCCGCACCCTGCTCGATCTGCCGGCGGCGGAGGGCGAGGAGGGGATGCGGCGGCGGCTGGCGCAACTGGCGGGGGAGGGTTTCCTGGAACATGCCCTGGCGGTGGAAGAAGCGGCGGTCGATCTGCGCCTCCAGGGCTGGGTGGCGGCGCCGGCCTTCTCGCGGAGCCAGGCGGACCTGCAATTCTTTTATGTCAATGGCCGCCTGGTGCGGGACAAGCTGGTGACCCACGCCGTGCGCCAGTCCTTCCAGGACGTGCTGCATCAGAGCCGCCATCCGGCCTATGTCCTCTATCTGGATCTGCCCCCCGTGCTGGTGGACGTCAATGTCCACCCGGCCAAGCAGGAGGTGCGCTTCCGGGAGGGTCGCCAGGTCCATGACTTCATCTTCCGCGCCTTGCATCGGCGGCTGGCGGAGGGGGAGCTGGGCGGGGCCGCGACTGCATTGGCGGCACCGGATTCAGGGCGGGTTTTTGGTTTCGCGATGGGACCGGCCGAGACGGAGCCAGTGTCCCGCCAGTTGCCCATGTCCCCGCGGATCGCGGAGGGGCGCGGCGACTGGATGGTGAATCTGGATTTCCAGCGCCCCGACCCCGCGGCCCTATCCGGTGCCACGGGCACAGGCCCGGGTGGCGCCCTGGCCGCCGGTCTCGCGGGTGTCCTCTCGGGGGTAGGACCTGGCGCGGACGAACTGGGGGAGATTCCGCCCCTGGGTTACGCCCTGGCGCAGCTTCAGGGCATTTACATCCTGGCCCAGGCAGCGGATGGCCTGGTGATTATCGATATGCACGCCGCCCACGAGCGCATCGGCTACGAGCGCCTCAAACAGTCCTGGGAGGCGGGCCTGGAGGTCGGCGGGCAGGGCGGCGAGTTGGTCCGGGGTCTGCGCCGCCAGCCCCTGCTGGTGCCGGTGGTGGTGCGCGTCAGCGAGCGCGAGGCCGACCTGGCGGAGGCCAGCGCCGAGGTCTTGACCCGCTTTGGCCTGGTCATCGATCGGGTCGGTGAAGCCAGCCTGGCGGTGCGGGAGATCCCGGTCCTGCTGCAGGGCGCCGATGCCGAGGGCCTGCTCCGTGACCTGCTGGCGGATCTGGTGGTGCACGGCCGGAGCGACATGCTCCAGGCCCGTGTCAATGAGGTCCTGGCGACTTTGGCTTGCCATCGCTCGGTGCGCGCCAATCGCCGCCTGACCCTGGAGGAGATGAATGCCCTGCTGCGGGACATGGAGCGCACCGAGCGGGCGGATCAGTGCAATCACGGCCGCCCGACCTGGGTCCGCCTGTCCCTGGCGGAGCTCGACCGACTGTTCGCGCGCGGGCGCTGACCCTGTTCACGGTCCCCGCTCCAACCCTATCCAGATCCCGGTTCACATCCCCCAAGCCCATGCCCAACCGCCCCCTCGCCATCCTTCTCATGGGTCCCACCGCCTCCGGCAAGACGGCACTGGCGGTGGAGCTGGCGGCCCGCTTTCCCTGCGACATCATCAGCGTCGATTCGGCCCAGGTCTATCGCGGCCTGGACATAGGTTCCGCCAAGCCCGGGCCGGAGGTGCTGGCGGCCACGCCTCATCGGCTCATCGATATCTGCGAACCGACCGAGGCCTACTCCGCGGCCCGTTTCCGGGCCGATGCCCTGCGCGAGATGGCGGAGAGCGTGGCTCGGGGGCGGGTACCTCTCCTGGTCGGCGGCACCCTGCTCTATTTCCGCGCCCTGCAACAGGGGCTGTCGTCCTTGCCCGAGGCGGACCCCGAGGTTCGCGCCCGGCTGGAGGGGGAGGCGGAGGCCTTGGGCTGGGCGGACCTGCACCGGCGGTTGCTGGCGGCCGACCCGGAGGCTGGCGCCCGCATCCATCCCAATGACTCTCAGCGCATCCAGCGGGCCTTGGAGGTGTTCGAGATCACCGGCAGGCCCCTGAGCCAGTTGCAGCGGGAGTCCGGACCCGAGAGACCCTTGCCCTACCGCCTGCTCAAGCTGGTCCGTGCCCCGCGGGAGCGGGCGGTGCTCCGCGAGCGCATCGCCGTGCGCTTTCAGGCCATGCTGGACGCGGGTTTCGAGGAAGAGGTACGAAATCTCTGGGCTCGGGGCGATCTGACCCCGGACCTGCCCGCCATGCGCAGCGTGGGATATCGGCAAATATTGAATTACTTATTGGGTGGCTCCAGCTTTGGCGTTATGATCGAGCGTGGGGTCATCGCCACTCGGCAATTGGCCAAGCGGCAACTGACCTGGCTGCGCGCCGAGCCTGATTGCCACTGGATTTTCGATGACGAAGACCCTTATGGCCAGGCCCAACGCCTCTTGCACCATGCCGGTCCTTGAACTTCGCCGGAATATCGTGGTCCTATTTACACTTTTCCGCGGGAGCGTCTTTTGGCCCCCGCCGCGACACATACTCACATGCATCAACTAGAAGAATCGGGAGATCCCTCCATGTCCAAAGGGCAAA
>JBATOB010000118.1:0-8443 GCA_049290655.1 Chromatiaceae bacterium
GGGCACCCTGTTCGGGCTTCAGTCTGGCGGCCGGACCGAATCCATCCTCATGTCCCTGCCGCCAGAGGTGAGTTGGCGCTATGGCTGGCATCCCGAGCCAGGGTCGCCGGAGGCGGCGCTCTACGAAAGATTCCTGGTGGCGCGGGACTGGCTGGCCGAGGCGGATTGATTCTTAGTCGCCAAGGCCTTAGATGAATTCCAGAAGACTGGGTACCAACCACCGGCGGTGTGGATGAAGGGGCGACTTCAATCGCCCGACCCGATCGTTTGGTGGTATCTGTATTTCCGGAAATCGCCTTAGGCCTCAGGCCGCGACCGCCGTAGGGGCTGCGTCCAGATGTTCCCGCAACCAGTCGCGGATCTGGGCCGTCGAGCGGGCGCCGCTGAAGCGGCCCCGCTCCTCCCCGTCACGGAAGAGGATGACGGTGGGAAAGCCGCGCAGGCGGTAATGCCCCGCCAGCTTCATGTTGTCACCCTCGTCCACCTCGACCTTGGCCAGGCGGAGGGCCCCCTGGTATTCAGCCACCGCCCTTTCCAGGTGAGGCGTCAGGGCGTGACAGGGGGAGCACCAGTCGGCCCAGAAGTCCACCAGGAGGGGCACTTCCCGCGAGGCCGCGATTACCTTCTCCTCGAAATCCGGGCGATCGACGGTGAAGGTGTTGGGGTGCGTGGGATGGGGGCCATAGGCGTGCGGGTGGTCGTGACGGTGATCGTGGCGGTGGTCGTCATGGCTGTGATGCTGGAACATGGCTTAGGTTCCTTGTAATCCGGGGTTTGGGCTGGGGCTAGTGCTATCTGGCGGTCAAGGGTAGGATATTTTCCCAAGACGGGTGAGTGGCGCGGGACGGGCAACGGCCCCGAGTCTTAACTCGCCGTTTCGTGCATACCGCAATCCCTCGCCATTATGGACTCGCCAATGACCTCTGATAACCCTCCGCACCCTGGTTTTCCCTTGCTCCGACCCCGCCGCATGCGCCGGGATGTCTTTTCCCGCCGGCTGATGCGCGAGACGCGGCTGGGGCCGGAAGACTTGATTTATCCCGTCTTTGTTCTGGAAGGCGAGGGACGGCGGGAGCCGGTGGCCTCCATGCCGGGGGTGGTGCGCAAGAGCATCGACTGCCTGCTTGCGGAGGCTCGCGAGGTGGTGGACTTGGGTATCCCGGCCATGGCCATCTTCCCCGTGACCCCGCCCGAGGCCAAGTCCGAGGACGCTCGCGAGGCCTTCAATCCCCAGGGCCTGGCCCAACGGGCGGTGCGTGCCCTTAAGCAGGCCCTGCCGGACCTGGGCGTTATTACCGACGTCGCCCTCGATCCCTTCACCACCCACGGCCAGGACGGGCTCATTGATGCCAGCGGCTATGTGCTCAATGACGAGACGGTGGCGGTCCTGGTCAAGCAGGCCCTGTCTCACGCCGCGGCCGGGGCGGACATAGTGGCGCCCTCGGACATGATGGACGGGCGCGTCGGCGCCATCCGCTCGGCACTGGAGGGAGCGGGCCACATCCATACCCGCATCCTGGCCTATTCGGCCAAGTATGCCTCCAGCTTCTATGGCCCCTTCCGCGAAGCCGTCGGCTCGGCGGCCAACCTGGGTGGGGGTGACAAGTACAGCTATCAGATGGACCCGGCCAACACCGACGAGGCCCTGCGCGAGGTCGCCCTCGATCTCCAGGAGGGTGCCGACATGGTCATGGTCAAGCCGGCCTTGCCCTACCTGGACATAGTGCGGCGGGTCAAGGAGCGGTTCGGGGTGCCGACCATGGCCTATCAGGTCAGCGGCGAATACGCCATGCTCAAGGCTGCGGCCCAGAACGGCTGGCTCGACGAGCGGGCGGTGGTCCTGGAGTCCCTGCTGTCGATCCGCCGCGCCGGGGCCGATGCCATCCTCACCTATTACGCCAAGGATGCCGCCCGCTGGCTGCAAGGCTGAGATATGACCGACCGCTATGCCGTCATTGGCAACCCCATCGCCCACAGCAAGTCGCCGCTGATCCATGCCGCCTTTGCCCGTGCCACGGGCCAGGATCTTGAATACGGGCGGATTCTCGGCGACCTGGCGGACTTCGAGGGCGAGGTGCGGCGCTTCCTGGACAGCGGTGGCCAAGGGCTCAATGTCACCGTGCCTTTCAAGGAACAGGCCTGGGAGCTGGCCGACGAACTCAGCCCCCGGGCAACCATCGCGGGGGCTGTTAACACCCTGATCCGTCTGCCCGACGGCCGCCTGCGCGGGGACAACACCGACGGGGTCGGCCTGGTCCGTGACCTGGGCAACAACCACGGCTTTGTCTTTCTCGGCCGGCGGGTACTCTTGGTGGGGGCTGGAGGGGCCGCCAAGGGCCTGCTGGAGCCCCTGCTGGAGACCGGGATCGCGGAACTGGTGATCGCCAACCGCACCACCGGGCGGGCCCTGGTCCTGGCCACCCTTGGGGAAACCCTGCGCGCCGAGCAGGGCTGGGAATGGGGGCAGGTGCGCGGCGGTGGCCTTGACGAGCTGGAGGGCGATGGTTTCGACCTCATCATCAACGCCACCTCCGCCGGCCTGGGCGGTGCCCTGCCGGAGCTACCGGACGGCTGTCTGGTCCCCGGTGGCTGGACCTACGACCTCCTCTACGGCGACCGGGTCACCGCCTTTTGCCGCTGGGGCCAGGACCATGGCGCCGCCCGGGTCCTCGACGGGCTGGGGATGCTGGTGGAACAGGCCGCCGAGGCCTTCTGGCTCTGGCGCGCCGTGCGGCCTGGCACGGCCCCGGTCATCGCTGGACTGCGCGACGGCATCCTCTGGCCCCAAGCGACCCCATGAGGACGCCGCTTCTTGGGCTTTAGTTGTCGCTCCCCCTAATGGCCTAATTACCCAAGTTTAACCCGCCTGTCGCCGCAGCCACTCCAGCAGCCCCGGCTCGGCCTTCCAGACATCGAGCATGGACTCGCGATAGAACCAGGCCGTCTCGGCGCTGCCGGGGCTGGGACCGGGCTCCCGCAGGCGCGGGCGGGCGACCCGTTTTTGAGTCAGGTAGCGGGGGATGAGAGGCAGATGGCTCTGGGCGCGGCGCAGGGCTTGCTGGGCTTGCTGGGACGAGCCCTGGCGGAAGAGGGCCAGGACCTCGCCATAGGCCAGGTCCACCAGGCGGTCGTTGGGAAAGCGCCGGGCCAGGGCCAGGGCCGCCTCGTCCTCGCCTTGGCGGAGATAGGCATTCATGAGATCGGCACGGATGCCGTGATGATCCCGGGGATTGAGCCGCATCAGGCGGTGCAGGCTGGCGAGGGCCGCCTCTTCCTGGCCGGCCTCGGTCTGGGCCAGGTGGAGTCGAAACAGGAGGCGCAGGACCGGGCGGTTGTCCGCCAGGTCCCAGGGCAGGGTCCGGGGGTCCTCGTCCGGCAGCATCTGGGCCAGGATCGACTGGGCACGCTCCAGCAGGGGCACCAGCAGGGCGCGCGCGATCCAGGGGAGGGCACTGTCGGGATGGATATAGATGACGGTGACCAGGTCGTCGAGGATATCGAGACTGTCCGCCGCCTCCGGGTGACGGTCGAGAAAGGCTAGCCAGTCCTCTTCCTCCGCCTCCTGCTCCTCCCAGGGGTTGGGCGAGGCGGCGCTCGGCATGAGTTGCGGGCCGAGGGGTTTGGGGGCGGGGAAGCGGACGTGCCACTGGGCCTCCAGCACCGCCAGGTCGCGGGGTGAGAGCAGGCGCATCTGGTGGCGAGGCTCGGGAGCGGGGTCGGGGTAGCCCGCCGCGTTCCGCTCCAGGGCCGGAGTGGTGGCCAGATGCGGGTCATCCCGAGTCTCCAGGATCGCCGGCTCCAGGCGATACAACGGGGTCGGGCGCTGGGTGCCAGCCCTGGCCCAGTCGCGCAGGTCCATGAGACGGGGGTCGATGATGGCCGACTGGCTGGTCATGAGGGCATCCTGGGGATCCCGGCCGGCCTGCTCCAGGAAGTCGAAAATTCCGGCGTCCTCCTCGCCCGAACGGCGCAGCTTGTGGCGCCAGAAGAGGGCGCGGTCCCGGGCCAGCCCGTCCTCGTGCTGGGTCGCCAACAGGGCTATCTCCAGCAGGGCGGTGCCGGGATTATCCGGGGCCTCGCGCTGGGTCTGGGAGAAGGCCAGTTGCGCCTCGGCGAAGGCGCCCTCGTCGATATGGATGGTGCAGAGGCGCAGCCACGCGGCGGCGCGCAAGCCGCGACAGGGGTGCGCCCGCATGCGATCCAGGAAGGCGCGTTTTTTCTTCCAGTGATCGCGGCGGTCATAGGCATCGCAGAGGATGTTGAGGGCCTGCTCGCAGCGCTCGTCCAGCCGGGCGGCGGCGGGGCCGTCAAAGAGGGGTTCGAGCAGGGCGATGGCGCGGCCGGGCTTGTCCTCCATCAGCCAGCGTTCCGCCGCCAGCCCCAGCAGGTGCGGCGGCACCTGGCCAGAGGCCAGGGCCTGCTTGAAGAGGGGCTCGCCCAGTTCCGCCAGCAGGAGTTCCCAGAGCAGGTCGGGGGGCATTTCGGGGGCGTCCCGGATCGCGCCGCAGCATTGACCATAGAGGGCCCGGGAGCCGCAGGGGCAGGGCATGGCGTCATCCGGCGCGTTCAGGGGCTGGGGCCGAAAGCCCTGCCCCGGCAGAGGGGTGGCGTTCCAGATGGCGCGAGCGAGCAGAAAGGCCAGCCGCCGATCCTCGCCGGGGCCCAGGTCGGGCTGTTCCCGGTTAAGGATGGGCGTCAGTGCGTCCTGGGCCCAGCGCAGGAAGCGCGTCGGCTGCTCGTCCTCCAGGATTCGCTGGAGGCACAGGAGCAGGATCTGCTCGAAAGGGCCTTCGTCCTCGGATAGAGGTTGTGCTGGCGGTCCTGGGCTGAACATGGCGAACTCCCTGGCGCGGGCGGTTGGGTAAGGGTATTTTAACCCGGCGCCGGGGACTATGACCGCGCCATGATGGGGAAAGTGGGATGGGCTGCTTAACCGGCCACTCCCCGCAAAATTTTCGCCAGGCTTGCCAGATTGACCACTTTTCGGCCCTGATCTGCTATACAATCGCCAATTTCCGCCGGGCAGTGGTCCGTTCGGGCGGCCGCGACGGGTTTCTCTAACTAGAAACGGGCAATTGACATGAATAAGACATGGCTGACCACGGTCGCCGTTGCGGCGGTATTCCTTTCCACTGGCGTTCAGGCGGCGGGTGACGCGAAGGCGGGAGAGGCCAAGACCGCTGTCTGCATGGCCTGCCATGGCCCCGCTGGTAATAGCCTGGTGCCGACCTGGCCCAAGCTGGCCGGTCAGCATCCTGAGTATATTTATAAGCAACTCATGGACTTCAAGTCTGCCGCCCGCGTCAATGAGGCCATGAGCCCCCAGGTCCTGACCCTCAACGAGCAGGATTTCGCCGATCTGGCCGCTTATTACGCTTCTCAGACCCAGACCGGCGGCACCACGGATCAGTCCGCGGTGGAACTCGGCGGGCGCATCTTCCGGGGCGGCAACGCCGAGACAGGAGTGCCCGCCTGCACCGGTTGTCATGGCCCGGCAGGCGCTGGCTTGGGCCTCGCCAAATTCCCGCGTCTGTCCGGACAGCACGCGACCTATGTCGAATCCACCCTCAAGCTCTACCGCGACAGCATCCGCGCCAACGACCCTAATGGCATGATGCGCGGCGTCACCGCCCGGATGACTGATGCCGAGATCGCCGCCGTGTCCCAGTATGTCCAGGGCCTAAGCCAGTAAGGTGGGCCCGCCGGTGGCGCGGCTCCCGGAACCGGCGATACAAGAAAGGGCAGCCATCCGCTGCCCTTTCTCATTGGGGCCAGCCACCTTTCAGGGTATCCTCTCGCCTATTGGCCAGGCCCATCCTTCCCCCTCCGTCAAAAGGACGTCATGCAGCGGATCAAACTGCTCAGCTACAACATCCAAGCGGGTATCCACACCCGTCAATACCGCGAATACCTGACCAAGAGCTGGAAACACCTGCTGCCCCACCGCGAGCGGCAGGTCAACCTTGGCCGCATCGCCAGCCTGTTGGGGGACTTCGACCTGGTGGGCTTGCAGGAAATCGACGGGGGTAGCCTGCGCACCAGCTTCATTGATCAGATCGAATATCTCGCCGATGAGGCCCAGTTCCCCTTCTGGTATAGCCAGGTCAACCGCAACCTCGGCAAGCTGGCCCAGCACGGCAACGGCGTCCTCAGCCGGCTGCGCCCCGCGCGGGTCATCGAGCACAAGCTCCCAGGCCTGCCGGGGCGCGGCGCGGTCATCGTCGAGATGGACCTGTCCGATGGCGCCGTGCTGGGCATCTGCATCCTGCACCTGGCCCTCGGCTGGCGGGCGCGCAGCCGCCAATTGCGCTACATCGCCCAACTGACCGAACGCTATCCCTACCTGGTGGTCATGGGTGATTTCAACTGTGGCTGCCGCAGCCGGTCATTGCGACAACTGGTGCGGGAGTCCGACCTGCGCGGCCTGGACTGCGAACTCAAGACCTTCCCGAGCTGGCAGCCCAAGCGCAGCCTGGACCACATTCTGGTCTCCCACACCTTGCGCATCCTTGATGTCGAGGTCCTCGATTATCCCCTCTCCGACCATCTGCCCCTGAGCATGACCATCGCCCTGCCGGAGGGGGTCGGCGTAATTTAAAAAGAGAAAGGCCGGGATTGGGTCAGCCGAGCCATCCGGATTATGTGTCAAGATGCCGTTCGGGGAGTCCATCCCGCCTAATGCCGCCGAGCGGCTGGACGCGCATGCATAGGGGCAATGGGGTTATTGACGCTGAATCAGTCTTGAATGAACAGGCGTCGCCAAGGGCTGGCGGTAAGGGCCGTGAGTGCCGCTAGCAAGCTTGGCGTAGGCTCCGCCTCGCCAGGGAAGACCTCCTCCACCGAGATGAAGCTCCGACCGTAACCGGCCTTATCCCGCCAGTCCCAGTCCCAGGATGGTCGCCTTGAGCCACAAGCCGGACAGGCCAAATCTTGGCTTTCCTGACGCTGTAGGATGTGAGCCCAGCCCTGATGCAGGGCCCGGCAGGCAGGACAGCGCGGTGGGCGGGTATTGCGGCCCTGGATCAAGGTCGGTCGCGGCAGGGGGCCGAGCAGGCGGACATGGGTGAAGGGACCGCCATCGGGTGTCGGCTCCAACGTAAGATTGACCGAGCAGCCGGCAAAGGTCAGCAGGCCCAGGAACTGCGTCCCGACGACAAAGGCGCTATCCAGACCAGGCAAGGGCTCACCGATGAAGCCAATGGTCTCCAGGTCGGTTTGCAGCGCGGCGGGATCGATCACCAGCAAAGGGTTGGCGGGGGTCAGCAGCAAGCGGCCAGTATGGATGCGCATGGAATCTCTCCTTTTCGCCATTCTGCCGTGAATTGGTTAAACTGCAAGGACGCCAAGCTGTCAAGGCCAGAGACAGATTAATCAACATGTTAGGTCTTTAGGCAACCTCTTAACCTATTGCGAAGCCATTTATGAAACTGCAAATTCTAGCGATTTCCTTGCTCCTTACAGGTTGCGCGGCTCCCGAGCTTCTGATCTCCGATCCGAATAACATAGTGGTGAACGCGGATACAAAGCGGCCAGAGGAAGCACAAGCCATAGCTGACAAGGAATGCGCCAAGGTCCAACAAAAGGCCGCAAAACTCAATTGGCAGAGAAAAACGAATAACCTCTGGTCGGATTATAGTTTTATCTGCATAGCACCACCCACCAGCCGCTAAGCTGCTTAGTGCGGATTCGACTCCAGTGTAGGGCCAGTATTCCAGGGATCATGGGGGGCTGACGGAGACGATTCACCGGCCATTGCCCCCTTTCCGTTCCCCTGACCTAGGGCGCGATGAAGTCCCGCCCCAGGGCATCGGCGGCCAGAATGGCATCCTTGACCGCGACCCAGGTCACCTCAAACGCTTCATTATGGGAAGTCTCCCCCGGTGCCACGGCCCGTTCGGCGATGATTCGTGCCCGCTCTGGGGACAGGGTCTCGATGCCAAGCTCCGCGATTGTCAAAGGCAGCCCAACGGACGCGGAGAATGCCATCAGCTCCCGGATCTCGGCCGACTCCCGGCCTTCCAGCACCAATTGCACCAAGGTGCCAAAGGCGACTTTTTCGCCATGCAGGCAATGATGGGTCTCCGGTGCCGCCGTCAGGCCATTATGCACGGCGTGGGCGACGGCCAGGCCACCCGACTCAAAACCCAGCCCGGAGAGCAGGGTGTTGGCCTCGATGATGCGCTCCAAGGCTGGGGTCACCGCGCCAGCCCGCGCCGCGGCAACGGCGGCGGTGCCGTCTTGTAGCAGGGTTTGGTAGCAGGTGCGCGCGATCGCCATGGCCGCCAGCGTGCTGCCCCCGCCCACCTGGTTGCGCTTGCAGGCGCGGTGCGCCGTGTCCGCCTCGAACCAGGTCGCCAGGGCGTCACCCATGCCGGCGATGAGAAACCGTGCCGGTGCCCGGGCGATGATGGAGGTGTCCACCAGGACCAGATCCGGATTGCGT
>JBATOB010000119.1:0-11107 GCA_049290655.1 Chromatiaceae bacterium
GCAAGCTCCACCAATGAATTCCGATAGTCCATTTGCTTAAAATTAGAATCCCCCAGTGCCACAAATACAAGGAATACGATATCAAACCTATGTATACAAAAACTCTAGCGGAAAATATCGTATATGCAATGGTCCTGGGTTGAATGAAACAAATTAGCAATACCGTGATCAAGGTAATAGCAATAGTTGTGCTTGTATGATATTTCTCGGGAAGAACCAGAATTCCTAATAATGCAATAGTTAAAACCAGAGATAATACCGAATATTTATTTGATATTTTTATGTATTTACAAAGATAAGTAAGCCAGTAGGCAAAGGAACCTGCCGCCAACTCCCAAAACCGAGTAGGCATCGAAAAATATGAAAATGATGGATTTGTAAGATTTAGATAGACAAAGGCGCTTAGGGATAACAATGCAAGAGCGCCAATTGTTAGGAGAAAAAATTTATGCCCTCTTTCGCTATTGATCCTGAATGATGTGAACCAAACAATCATTGGGAATATAACGTAGAACTGTTCTTCTACTCCGAGCGACCAAGTGTGTGTGAAAATATTTAATTTTGCAGAATCGCCAAAGTAATCCGTAGCTTGTCGGATGAGATATAGGTTTGACAGACCGAATAGTGATGTTAGCCCAGTTTTGAGTTGAGTTTGGGGTGACTCATTGAAGAGACTTATAAAAATACTAGACAATACCACAAAGATAACTAAAGCCGGAAATAATCTCTTTATCCTTCGGGCATAAAAGCCAAGGATCAAATCGCTCAGATTGTCATTATTTCTGTTATATAATGAAGCAGTAATAACATAACCAGAAATCACAAAGAATATATCAACCCCCAAATAACCGCTTGGCAGAATATTTTCAGATATATGATTTAGCATGACCGAGCATACAGCTAATGCACGAAGCCCATCTATTTCTTTCCTATAATCCATTTTTAAATCGCAAGGTATAATATTAACGATGATTAATAAAGAACGTGTTAAAAAAGCTCTTACTGACGAGAGTATGTGATAATACCTGGATATTATCAAATCCTTACATTGCCTACCAGAAGCACCATGATTACAATTTCCGGCTCTCTCTTATGACGCTGCCACTACTTGTAGCGCATTCCCTCATAGCCTATTGAATTCTGAAAGTAATCTGAAAGCCCATCTGCTACTTGCAGTGGCGTACCTCGGATCGCCTCGGCATCCTTCGCATCAAGCCCCCCCTCGCCCACCCATGGTGCTAGGCCGGAGCCATCGCTACCGTCCAAGCGACCGCGCCACCCGACCCTGAAGACCGAAAACTCTTGGCTGTTCGGTATAATGGCGCCCCCGTTCATCAGGAACCCGCCCATGACCACGACACCGGAACTCTTTCGCGCCCACGCCATGGCGCACGGCCTGTCCCGCGAGGAGCTGAAGGCGGACCCTTTTCTCCAGTTTCAGGACTGGTTCGAGGCGGCCATCGCCACCGGTATCCCGGAGCCCAACGGCATGAGTCTGGCGACGGTGGACGATGAGGGCCAGCCCTGGCTGCGCACCGTGCTGCTCAAGCTTTATGATGCGCGTGGCTTCGTCTTCTTCACCAATTACGAGAGCCGAGTGCCTTTTTTGCACAAGGCGGCTATGGCGCCTATGTCTGGGGGCCTACGGTCTGACCCTGATCCTGTTCGTTGGGGAGGTCTGGCAACTGAGACGCCAGCGGCGAACTATCCTCGCGCGCCTGATTCGAATGGTCCGTTTGCGCACCCGTGGAGACCAAGCATGAAAGCCCGTCAAAAACTCGACGACCTGCGCCGGCTGGTGCAGACATTGACCTTGCGTGGCGTGCGCGGGCCGAACCGCGGCAGCGGGTCGCGGCCGGGGAGCAGAAGGCGACGTTGGCCAGCGCGCTCGGGATCAGCCTCGAAACCGTCAACCAATACCTGAAGGTGTGACGGCCAACCAAGCCGCGCGCACCGGCCTCGTGGCCAGGCCCAACACATGCGGACGCACGTCTCTCTAAGGCAAACCGTACCAGGCTCCCCGCCCGTGGCCATGGAGTACCAGGAGCCCCCGTTCCCGCAACGCCTTGAAGTGCAGTTTCAGGGTGTTGCGATTGGCGCCGGTCAACATCTGGGCGTCGCCGATGCTGATCCGTCCGTGGTCGCGGGCGTGGTCGAGAAGCCGGATCGACAGGTCTGGTAAGCGGGCGAGTAACAGCCGTTCGCGCTCGACCTTCTCGCGCAGACGGCGCATCTGGCGTTGCAGCGCCTTGAGGAAAAAGGTCAGCCAGGGCGTCCAATCGGGGGCCGCGGTACGGATGGTCCCCTGGGTCCGACGTAGCGCGAGATAGTAGCCCTCCTTGCTCTGCTCAATGACGCTCTCCAGGGAGCTGTAGGGGACATAGGCATAGCCGGCGCGCAACAAGAGCAAGGTGGTCAGGACCCGGCTCAGGCGGCCGTTGCCGTCCTGGAAGGGATGGATCTCCAGGAACACGACGGCGAAGATGCCGATAGCAATCAACGGATGCAGCGCCCCGAGCCGGGCGGCCTCGTCGTACCAGGCGACCAGCTCGGTCATGCGCCCGGGGGTGTCGAAGGGGCTCGCGGTCTCGAAGACGATGCCGACCTGCTGACCATCGATGTCGAAGGCCGCGACGCTGTTCGAGGCGGTCTTGTAGCCACCACGATGCCGTTCGTCCTTGTCGCTGTAGCGCAGCAGGTCGCGGTGCAATTGCTTGATGTGGTTCTCGGTCGGCGGGATGTCCGCCCAGGACGCGAAGACCGTCTCCATGACCTCGGCGTAACCGGCCACTTCCTGCTCGTCGCGCGAGCCGAAGGACTTGATCTCCAGGTTGGACAGCAGGCGCTCGACCTCGCGGTCCGATAGCCGACTGCCCTCGATCCGGGTCGACGAGCCGATGCTCTCGATGGTCGCGACCCGGCGCAGGGCCGACAGCCGCTCGGGCGCCAGGGTCCCGAGTGCCCGCCAGGCGCCCTTGAACTCATCGATCTCGGCGACGAGAACGAGCATCTCGGGGGTGATCTCAAGGGAAGCAGTCTGGATCATGCGCCATTTCTACACCCATTTACACCCGTTTATCAAGCCACAAAGACACCCGATAACACCCATTGTTCGGCCATCATACTAATCGTCGCGGTCCGATTCCGCTTGCTTGCGGTCTTGGAGCTTGGGCGATCAGGTCCGGCCGTCCCAAACAGCTAGGGGCTGTTCGGTATAATGGCGCCCCCGTTCAGCAGGAACCCGCCCATGACCACGACACCGGAACTCTTTCGCGCCCACGCCATGGCGCACGGCCTGTCCCGCGAGGAACTGAAGGCGGACCCTTTTCTCCAGTTTCAGGACTGGTTCGAGGCGGCCATCGCCACCGGTATCCCGGAACCCAACGGCATGAGTCTGGCGACGGTGGACGAGGAGGGCCAGCCCTGGCTGCGCACCGTGCTGCTCAAGCTTTATGATGCGCGCGGCTTCGTCTTCTTCACCAATTACGAGAGCCGTAAGTCCCGTCAGATCGACGGCAACGCCCGGGTCGCCCTCCTCTTTCCCTGGGTCGGCCTGGCCCGGCAGGTCAAGATCCTGGGGCGCGCCGAGCGTATCCCGACCCGGGAGTCCCTGGCCTACTTCCTGACCCGGCCCCGCGGCAGCCAACTCGGGGCCTGGGCCTCGCCCCAGAGCCAGGTCATCCGATCCCGCTCCCTGTTGGAGGCCAAGGTGGAGGAGGTGAAACGCAAGTTTGCCCAAGGGGAGATCCCGCTGCCCGATTTTTGGGGCGGCTATCGGGTTGTGCCCCACCGTATTGAGTTTTGGCAGGGGCGTGATAGTCGGTTACATGATCGGTTTGCGTTTGGCTTGCAGGCGGAGGGGGGGTGGACGGTTGAGCGCTTGGCGCCTTGATAGGGGTTTTGGGGTTTGACTTTCGTCAAGACGCGCTTCCGGGCTCGGGGCTAAGTTGGAAGGGCGCACACGGGGAGGTTGCTGTTTGCATGGAGGGGCGGCAGGGGTTAGTGTTTGCGGCTTTGTTGGCCTGCCTTCCCCCTCTCCCCAGCCCTCCCCCGCGAGGGGGAGGGGGCAAGATGGCATGTGCCTTAGGCACCTTAGGCACCTTAGGCACCCGAAGCCACCTTTAGCAATTATTGGGAACCCATGCTAGAAGTCGTCGATCTGGAATGCCGGCGGGGGGATCGCCTCCTCTTTTCGGGGCTGTCCTTTAATTTGGAACCCGGCACCCTGCTGCATGTGCGCGGGCGCAACGGCAGCGGTAAGACCACCCTGCTGCGCACCCTCTGCGGGCTCCTGACTCCGGACGCCGGCGACATCCTCTGGAATGGCGAAAATGTCCGCCGCCTGGGGGAGGACTTTCATCGCGACACCCTCTACTTCGGCCATCTCAACGGCATCAAGAGCGACCTGACCGCCAGCGAGAATCTGAGCGTCTCCGCCATCCTGGATGGCGACCGCGCCGAGGAGACGGACATCCTTGAGGCCCTGGACCAGATGGGCCTGACTGGCTTCGAGGATCTGCCGACCAAGATGCTCTCCCAGGGCCAGAAGAAGCGCGTCGCCCTGGCCCGGCTGCTCCTGAGCCAGGCCCCGCTGTGGATCCTGGACGAGCCCTTCACGGCCCTGGACTTGGACGCGGTGGATCGGCTACAGATGCTCATTGCCCAACACGTGGCAGAGGACGGCCTGACCATCCTCACCACCCACCAGGAAGTGCCCCTGACCTCGGGCCAGATCCGCCGGCTCCATTTGGGCGCCCCCCAGGAGGCTGCCTCGCGCCAGCCCGGGGACCTGGTCGGGGATACGGAGGAATCAGCCTGATGTGGCGCGTCTTTCTGTGCGTCCTTGGTCGCGACCTGCGCCTGGCCATGCGCCGGCGTACCGATGTCCTGACCACCCTCTTCTTTTTCGTCATCGTTATCAGCCTCTTCCCCCTGGGCGTGGGCACGGAGAAGCAGATCCTGCGCATCCTGGGGCCTGGCGTGGTCTGGGTCGCGGCCCTGCTGGCCTCCATGCTGGCACTGGAGCGCCTCTTCGCCGCCGATCACGAGGACGGCACCCTGGAGCAGATGCTGATGACGCCCCAGCCCCTGTCCCTGGTGGTGCTGGCCAAGGTATCGGCCCATTGGCTGCTGACCGGTCTGCCCCTGGTGGCCATCGCCCCCCTGGTCGGGATGCAATACCACCTGCCGGACATCGCCCTGTTGACCATGGTGCTGGCCTTGCTCCTGGGCACCCCCGTCCTGAGCCTCATCGGGGCCATCGGCGCGGCCCTGACCCTGGGGCTGCGCGGTGGCGGCATCCTGCTGGCACTCCTGATCCTGCCCCTCTATATCCCGATACTGGTTTACGGTTCCCGGGCGGTGACCGTCAGCGTCATCGACTTCGCGGACACAGGTCCCTATTTCTCCCTGCTGGGGGCCTTCCTGCTGCTGGCCCTGGTCCTGTCGCCCCTGGCGGCGGCGGCGGCCTTGCGCATTTCCACGGAGTAGCGAGGGTGGGTTCGAGGTTGAACGCACCGCCGGACGGCCATTTGCCCGCGCGCACGAAAACCATCGCGGAGGCCTGGGTCGCGCCTTTAGTCAGGCTTGAAATTTTCTCTCCCAGACCACAATTCGATCCCTCGCGTTCAGCCACCAGGCCTGCCCGTGCTAACCTTGTCCATCGCCCCGTTACGGGCCTAACTTGCCTGATCGAGCCATGAAGCTATTCCGATTCTCTTCGCCGGCCGCCTTCTATCCCCTGGCCGGAAAACTCATCCCTATCTTCTGGGTGCTGGCGATCCTGGCGCTGGGCATCGGCCTCTACTGGGGCCTGCTGGAGACCCCCGACCGCCTCGGCGGAACTAATCCCCAGAAGGAGTATTACCGCATCATCTTCATCCACGTGCCGGCGGCCTGGCTGTCCATGTGGCTCTACCTCATGCTGGCGGTCTGGTCCGCCATCGGGCTGGTCTTCAACACCCGGCTCTCCTTCATGATGGCCCGGGCCACGGCGCCCACGGGGGCCATCTTCACCTTCCTGGCCCTGGTTACCGGCTCCGTTTGGGGCCATCCCAGTTGGGGCACCTGGTGGGACTGGGACCCGCGCCTGACCTCGGAGCTGATCCTCTTCTTCCTCTACGTGGGCTATCTGGCCCTGAACTCGGCCATCGACGATCACCGCCGGGGCGACAAGGCCAGCGCTCTCCTGGCTATCGTTGGCCTGGTGATGCTGCCCATCATCTTCTGGTCCATCAACTGTCCGGACCCCAATCAGTGCGCGGCCCTCCATCAGCGTTCCTCTATGTCCCAGATGGAGGGCAACATCCTCTTTGCCATGCTTATCATGACATTGGGCATGTGGATGTACTCCTTCGCCACCATTCTGACCCGGCTGCGCTCCATCATTCTGGAACGCGAGGGCGACACTACCTGGGTCAAGGAAATACTGGAGAAAGAAGCATGAGCGAGTTCCTATCCCAGGGCGGCTATGGCGCCTATGTCTGGGGCGCCTATGGCCTGACCCTGATCCTGCTCATGGCGGAGGTCTGGCAACTGAGACGCCAGCGACGAACTATTTTCACGCGACTGAGTCGAATGGTCCGTTTGCGCACCCGTGGAGACCAAGCATGAAAGCCCGTCAAAAACGCATGATGTTCATCGCCCTGGGCCTCGCGGGCGTGGGTGTCGCCGCCTGGCTCGCCATTGGCGCCCTGCGCGGCAACATCTCTTACTTTTTCAGCCCCTCCCAGGTCCTGGCCAACGAGGCGCCGGCGAATGCCGTCTATCGCTTGGGCGGCCTGGTTGTCAAGAATAGCCTGGCGCGCCAAGCCGATGGCCTGACGGTCCACTTTGACGTGACCGACAATGCCCAGACGGTCAAGGTCAGCTACACGGGCATACTGCCGGACCTCTTCGGGGAGGGGCAGGGCGTGGTCACCAAGGGCCGCATGGGCGCGAGTGGGGTCTTTGTCGCCGAGGAGGTGCTGGCCAAGCACGATGAATCCTATATGCCGCCGGAGGTCCAGGATACCCTCAAGACCGCCCATGCGGAGGGGGTCGTCAAGATGGCGAGTCAGGAAACAAACCTAGCCAGCAACCCGGCCCTAGGTAATTCAAATCCCGGCCAGCCCGGCCGGGTCTCCGGTGGAGATAAGCAATGATCCCCGAACTCGGCCACTTTGCCCTGATCCTGGCGCTGGGCCTGGCCCTGATCCAAGCCTCGGTCCCCCTGGCGGGGTCCTACTCCGGCAACCGCAACTGGATGAACTTGGCCCGTCCCCTGGCCTGGGGGCAATTCATCTTCGCCGCCATCGCCTTCGCCCTCCTGCTGCTGGCCTTTCTGACCGACGACTTCTCCGTCGTCTATGTCGCCAGTAACTCCAATACCCTGATGCCGACCCTCTTTAAGGTCTCGGCGCTGTGGGGTGCCCACGAGGGCTCCCTGCTGCTTTGGGCGACCTTTCTGGCCGCCTGGGGGGCCGCCGTCGCCACCCTCAGCCGCAATCTGCCGCTCCAGGTCGTGGCCCGGGTGCTGGCCGTCATGGGCATGGTGGGGATCGGCTTCCTGCTCTTTATGTTGCTGACCTCCAACCCCTTCGACCGCATCTTCCCGATACCGCTGGAGGGGCGTGACCTCAATCCCCTCCTCCAGGACTTTGGCCTGGCCGTCCATCCCCCCTTGCTGTACATGGGCTATGTAGGCTTCTCCGTCGCCTTCGCCTTCGCCATCGCCGCCCTGCTGGGGGGCAAGCTGGACGCCTCCTGGGCCCGCTGGTCCCGCCCCTGGACGACCACGGCCTGGATCTTCCTCACCCTCGGCATCGCCCTGGGGAGCTGGTGGGCCTACTACGAACTGGGTTGGGGCGGCTGGTGGTTCTGGGACCCGGTGGAAAACGCCTCTTTCATGCCCTGGCTGGCGGGTACCGCCCTGATTCACTCTTTGGCGGTCACGGAAAAGCGCGGGGCCTTCAAGAGCTGGACCGTGCTGCTGGCCATCACCGCCTTCTCCCTGAGCCTGCTGGGCACCTTCCTGGTCCGCTCCGGGGTCCTCACCTCGGTCCACGCCTTCGCCACCGACCCGGCGCGCGGCGCCTTCATACTTGTCTTCCTCTGCCTGGTCATCGGGGGTTCCCTGGCCCTCTATGCCTGGCGGGCGCCCGCCGTCTCCGGCGGGGGCCGCTTCGAGTTGCTGTCCCGCGAGAGCCTGCTCCTCTCCAACAACCTCTTGCTGACCCTGCTCACCGCCTTCATCCTGCTCGGCACCCTCGCCCCCCTCATTTACGAGGCCATGGGCTGGGGCAAAATCTCCGTGGGTTTTCCCTGGTTTAACACCATGTTCGTGGCCGTCACGCCCTTCCTGGCCCTGCTCATGGGCATAGGCCCCTGGACGCGCTGGAAGCAGGATGATGCCGGGCGCCTGATACGTGAACTCTGGGTGCCCTTTGTGCTGGCGGGACTGGCCTCCCTGGTGACCGTGGTCTTCATGCCCCTACTCGGCGATGGCTGGTTTCTGGTGCCCATCGGCATCGGCCTGGCGGTCTGGCTGCTGGTCTCCCATGTCCTGGTGGTCCGCGATCGTCTGCGCCACAAGACCAGCCCCGGCGCCTTCTTCACCGATCTGGCGGGCAATGGCCGCAGTTTCTACGGCATGGTGCTGGCCCATCTGGGCGTGGCCATGTTCATCGTCGGCGCCACCATGGTCTCTAACTTTGGCCAGGAAAAGGATGTGCGGATGTCGCCGGGGGATGCGCAGGAGGTGGCGGGCTATCGCTTCCTCTTCCAGGGCGTCAAGAACGAGCGCGGGCCTAATTACATAGCGGCGCGCGGCCATTTTCAGGTCTTCGAGGATGATCGCCAGATCGCCGAGCTCTGGCCGGAAAAGCGCAACTACTTTGCCTCCCAGAAGCCCATGACCGAGGCCTCCATCGACTGGGGTCTGACCCGCGATCTCTACGTCTCCCTCGGCGAACCCCTGGATGGCGGCGACTGGGCCCTGCGCCTCTACTACAAGCCCTATGTGCGTTGGATCTGGTTGGGGGCGGTCTTCATGGCCCTGGGTGGCTTGCTGGCGATCACGGATCGGCGTTATCGCCTCGCGCGTAAAGCCGCGACCCTTCCCAATGGCGCCGCCGCCATCAGGAGTTGAGACATGGGTAAGTCACTGAAATATCTTATCCCCCTGGGCTTATTTGGCATCTTGGTCGCCCTGCTCTTTTTTGGCCTGACCACGGACCCCAGCAAGGTGCCCTCGCCCTTGATCGGCAAGCCGGCTCCTGAGTTTTCGCTCCCAGCCCTGGGAGATCCGGCCCGCGCCATCTCGCGCGCCGACTTGCTGGGCAAGGTCTCCCTCCTCAATGTCTGGGCCTCCTGGTGCCACTCCTGCCGTGCCGAGCACACTCAGCTCATGCGCCTGGCGCGCGAGCTCAAGGAGGTCCAGATCCTGGGCCTGAACTGGAAGGACACGGAGGAGGACGCCAAGCAGATGTTGAAGACCTCCGGCAATCCCTACCGGGTCAGCGCCTTTGACCCGGACAATCAGGCGGGCATTAACTGGGGCGTCTATGGCGCGCCGGAGACCTTCCTGGTCGATAGCGAGGGCCGCATCTGCTTTAAGAAAATCGGCCCCGTGGAACTCGGCACCTGGGAGACGGAAATGGCCCCCACCATCGACCTGACCACCAAGAAGTGCAAGGAATCCCGGTCATGATCAAGATGCAATGGCCGGCCTTGCTGCTGGCGGGGCTGCTGGTCGCCCCCTCCCTCGGGGCCTACACCCTGGAGGAATTCAAGTTTCAGGACCCCGCCCAGGCCGAGGATTTCCGTCGCCTGACCGCTGAGCTTCGCTGCCTGGTGTGCCAGAACGAGTCCCTGGCCGGTTCCCAGGCCGATCTGGCCCAGGACCTGCGCAAGGAGGTCTATCGCCTTCTACAGTCTGGCAAATCCCGTCAAGAGGTCATCACCTTCCTGGTCGATCGCTACGGCGATTTTGTCCTCTATGACCCGCCGCTTAAACTCTCCACCTACCCCCTCTGGTTTGGGCCCCTGCTGCTCGCCGGAGTCGGCGGCATCTTTTTACTCCTCACCCTGCGCAAGAAGAAAGAGGCCCGGGAAGAGGCGTTGTCACCGGAGGAAAGGCAGCGGCTGCAAGCCCTCCTGGCGGATGACTCGAACCCCAACAAGGACAAGGCATGACCATCTTCTGGATTCTCGTCGCCGGCCTCGCCGGCCTGGCCCTCCTCTTCGTGATTCCGCCCCTCCTCGCCCGGCGCGAGGCCACCGCGGAAGCGAATCAGGACCAGCTCAATATTGACGTCTTCCGCCAGCAACTCGTGGAACTGGACGCCGACCTGGAGGCGGGCAAACTGGAAAAGGGCCAATATCAGGATGCGCGCCAGGACCTGGAGCGGGAACTCCTGCATGACGTCAATGGCCAGGGTGCCCGTTCCGCCCCCGCCGCGCCGGGCACGGCCCCCGTCACTGCCCTGATCCTGGCCCTGGCCCTGCCGGCCTTCGCCGTGGGCCTCTATCTGGCTATTGGCGACAGCGCCATCATCCCGCGCCTCGAGAGAGTCGCCGGCGCTACCGCCAGCGCCCCGGACCATGGCGCGGGAGGCGATCAACAGGCCGCCTCCCTCGAAATCATGGTTGAGCGGCTGGCGGCCCGGATGGAGGAGAATCCCGACCAACTCGAGGGCTGGCTGATGCTGGGGCGGACCTATGTCGCCCTGGAGCAGCCCGATAAAGGCGCCGCCGCCCTCGCCCGGGCGCTGGCCCTGGCCCCGCAAAACCCGGAGGTCATGATCAACCTGGCCCAGGCCCTGGCCACCGCCGCCAATGGCCAGCTAGCCGGCCGGCCAGCCGAGCTGATTGCCGCCGCCCTGGCCATCGAGCCCAAGCACGCCACGGGGCGTTGGCTCAACGGCCTCGTCGCCTATCAGGCGGGAGAATTTCCCTTGGCCGTGAAGCGCTGGGAGGCCCTGGCGCTCGACCTGGACGCCGCTGGCGAGGACGCATCGGAATTGCGGCAATTCATCGCCGACGCCCGCGAGCAGGGCGGTCTGCCTCCCGCCAACACGCCAACCAGTCCCTCGGTTACGCCCGTCGCTGCCGCTGCCGCGGCGAGCCC
>JBATOB010000120.1:0-6678 GCA_049290655.1 Chromatiaceae bacterium
CGGCGTCAGCGGTGTCATTGGCGACCGGGCCTTCGCGGATACTATCAACCGGGTCTCCGAACTCTCCTGGGCCTGGAGCGAGGGGGCCAGGGCCGCGGGCATGGCCTCGGTCGGCAAACACTTTCCCGGACACGGTGGGGTAGCCGCTGATTCCCACGCCGAGTTGCCCATCGACGACCGTCGTTTCGAGGAGATCGAGATGGAGGATCTGGTGCCCTTTGAGCGCCTGATCCGGCATGGCCTGGAGGCCGTCATGCCGGCCCATGTCCTCTACCCCCAGGTCGATGCCCGGCCGGCGGGCTTCTCGCCTTTCTGGCTCAAGGAGATTTTGCGTGGTCAACTGGCCTTTCAGGGCCTTATCTTCAGCGACGATCTCAACATGGGCGCGGCGGCGGCGGGAGGTGGTTATGCCGATCGCGCCCGTGCCGCCCTGGACGCTGGCTGCGATATTCTCTTGATCTGCAACAATCGCCCGGCGGCCCTGGAGATGGTGGATGCCCTGCGCCATCACGACGATCCCACCATTCATTTGCGCTGCCTGCGCATGCATGGGCGCGGGAACCTGGATCGCGTCCATCTGCACCTGGATCCCCGCTGGCAAAGGGGCGTGCGCGAGATCGGAGCCCTGGAAGAGGCGGTCTCGCTCGATCTCGACCTGTGAATTTCTGAACCACCGCCGAGGATGAATCGAGGAGGTACCACTATGCGTCTGACTCCGGAAGACTATGCCGCCGTGGCGGCCCGGGCCACCTTGATCATCCCTGGGGAGGAACTGGAATGGGCGCTGGACCGCATGGCGGGGGAGATAACCCTGGACCTGGCGGGGAGCGACCCCTTGGTACTGTGCGTCATGACCGGCGCCGTGATCGTGGCGGGGCGCTTGCTGCCGCGCCTGAACTTTCAGCTCCAGTTGGGCTATCTGCACGCCACGCGCTATCGGGGCGCGACCCGTGGCGGAGAATTAGCCTGGCCGCACCGTCCCAGCGCCGCCATCCGGGGGCGCCAGGTCTTGCTGGTGGACGATATTCTGGACGAGGGGCTGACGCTGGAGGCGGCCGTCCGGGCCTGCCGGGAGGATGGCGCGGCCAGCGTGCGCACCGCGGTACTGGTCGCCAAGGATCGGGCGCGCGCCACGGATGTCGAGGTGGACTATGTTGGCGTCCGGACCCCGGATCTCTACCTGTTTGGGTATGGGCTCGACTACAAGGACTATTTCCGCAATGTCGCCGGGATCTACGCCGTGGCGCACGAGGATCTCTGAGGCGCTGGTTTCGAGAAGGGATCCGGGCCTGGAGCTGATCGGCCAGAAAATGATAAATTAAGGAAAAGCTAATGCAATTAAATGGTTGTTGACTTTTTTTGGGTTTTCGATTATTGAAGTGTTATGCGGCCCCGCGCCTCCGGTCCATGTCGTGCGTGGAGCGGACGGGTCAGGGTGATCCGCTTATACCGCCCATAAAATAATTACGAGACCGCGAGGAGGGTCCCATGCTTGATCTAGCCCATTACCGCAACAGCCATACGGATTTGCTGCACATGATCGAGGATTTGCAGCAATTGTTAACCCCCGAGATGCTGCAAGTTCGCCCCAACGCCAGGACGGCCTACTTGCTGCTGTGCGAATTGGGCAGCAAGGTCAAGGAGCATCTGAGCGAGGAGGATCGTGGCGTCTATCCCTCTCTGCTCATCCACGAGGATCCCCGGGTCAAGTCCATCGCCTGGGGCTTCATCAGCGGCGAAAGACCCCTGCGGCAGACCTTCGACGAGTATCACAGAAAGTGGCTCAAGAACTGCGACTTCAACTTTACCGAGGACTTCATGCGCGAGAGCCATGCGGTATTCCGCATGGTCGCCGAGCGCATCGATCGCGAGAATCAGGTGCTTTTTCCCAAGTTGGTGGAGATCGGGCTCTTCCAGGAGAGCCGGGCCTAGGCGGCTGTCCCCGCGGCCCTTTGCCGCGAACCCTAGCCCCCCGATCTTCTCCCTGCTCTTCCCCAACCGGCGCCGGGCTACCCGCGCCGGTTTTTTTTGCGCCTGGCCTTGGCTACACTTTCTAGCCCCTGCATGCGAGACCCGTCAGCCATGAGCCATATTGCCGTCATCGGGGGATCGGGCTTTGCCAGCCTTCCCGGAATGGAGTTCTTGGGAGAGGCCTGCCCCGAGACCCCCTATGGCCAGCCCTCCGCCCCCATCCAGCAGGGCCGGCTCGCGGGCGGGGACTTCCTGTTCCTGTCCCGTCATGGCTTGCATCATCGGATCCCGCCCCACGCGGTCAACTACCGCGCCAACATCTGGGCCCTCAAGTCCCTGGGGGCCGAGCGGGTGGTGGGGCTGGCGGCCGTGGGCGGTATCCATGCCGCCTATGGCCCCCGGTTACTGGCGGCCCCGGATCACCTCATCGATTATACCCATGGCCGTGACCAGACCTTCCACGAGGGCGGCGAGGCGGGCGTGGTCCACATCGACTTTACCCGTCCCTACTGCGAGGCCCTGCGCGCCGATCTGCTGCGGCTGGCGCGGGCATCCGGCATCGCCATGGTGGATGGGGGCACCCATGGCGTGACCCAGGGTCCGCGCCTGGAGACCGCCGCCGAGATCCGCCGCATGGAGCGCGACGGCTGCGACCTCGTCGGCATGACCGGTATGCCCGAGGCGGCCCTGGCCCGGGAACTGGGGCTCTGCTACGCCTGTCTGGCCTATGTCGTCAACTGGGCGGCCGGCAAGACGGAAGGGGAGATCGCCTTCCCCGAACTCAAGGCCAACATGGCGGCCTGCGTCGATCCCATCCAGCGCCTCTTGACCGCCCTGATCGGCGTGGGGGCCTAGCGCGGGCCCGTATCGACCCCCTGGGGTATGGCGTAAAATCCTCCCCTCGCCCCTTCTTTCCGCCGGCCAAGGAGCCATTGTCGTGAAGTTGACCGTCGAAGCCTTTCGCGCCTGGGACAACAAGTGCATCACCTTGCTGGGGATGTCCGGGGTGGGCAAGACCTACCTCTCGGGCATCCTGCGCCGGCAGGACTGGTTTCACTATTCCGGGGATTACCGCATCGGCACCCGTTACCTGGACGAGCACATCCTGGACCTCATCAAGGGGCAGGCCATGCAGGTGCCTTTCCTGCGCGACCTGCTGCGCCAGGATTGGATCTTTATCCGTAACAACATCAAGGTCGATGACCTGGGGCCGGTGTTGGGCTTTGTCGGCAAGCTGGGCAATCCCGAGCTGGGCGGCCTGGGACTGGAGGAGTTCAACCGCCGCCAGGCCCTGTACCGCCAGGCGGAGATCGCGGCCATGATGGACGTGCCCGACTTCAAATGTAAGGCACGGGAGATCTATGGCTACCGCCACCTGGTCAACGACGTGGGTGGTTCCCTCTGCGAGCTCGACGAGCCCCGGGTGATCGACCTGCTGGCGGACGAGAGCCTCATCCTCTACATCCAGGTGCCGGAGGAGGACGAGATCAAGCTCATCGAGCGCGCTCAGGCCGATCCCAAGCCGCTCTACTACCGCCCTAAATTCCTCGCCGCCGCCGTGAGCGACTACCTGGCCGAGTACTATCTGGACTATGTGGCGGAGATCGACCCGAACGACTTCACGCGCTGGGTCTTTCCGCGCCTCTTCCATTCTCGCGTGCCGCGTTACGAGGCCATCGCCGCGCCCCATGGCTATACCGTGGCCTCCCCCGAGGTGGCCCGGGTCCGCGACGAGCGCGATTTTCTCGAACTCATCGAGCAGGCCATCGCCCGCAAGGGCTGACGGTCATCGCCGAGACCAGCCCCTGCCATCGCGAGACCCATCAGATGCCCATCGTCGCCCATAACGACCTGCCGACCTTCGAGCGCCTGCGCGCCGAGGGGCAGAACATCCTGGACCCGGCCCGAGCCCACCATCAGGACATCCGCGAGCTGCACATCGGCCTGTGCAACATGATGCCGGACTCCGCCCTGGCGGCGACCGAGCGCCAGTTTTTCCGCCTCGTCGGCCAAAGCAATCAGATCGCCCAGTTCTACGTTCACCCCTTCAGTCTCGAGGCCCTGCCACGCAAGGCCGAGGCCCGGGCCCACATCCAGCGTTATTACCAGCCCTTCGAGCGCATCCGCGAGGATGGCCTGGATGCCCTCATCATCACCGGCGCCAATGTCACCCAGCCAGACCTGTCGAACGAGGCCTTTTGGGAGCCCCTCATCCAGGTCGTGGACTGGGCGATGGAGAACGTCACCTCCACCCTCTGTTCCTGCCTCGCCACCCATGCCGTCCTCCAGTTTCGCTATGGCCAACGACGTTACGGCCTGCCGCGCAAGCGGTGGGGCGTTTATCCGCATCGGGTCGTGGACCGCGCCCACCCCCTGGTGGCGAACGTCAATACCCTCTTCGACGTGCCGCACTCCCGCTTCAATGAGATCGGCCGGCGGCAATTCGACGCGGCCGGGCTGCGGGTCCTGGCGGAGAGCGACGAGGCGGGGGTGCATCTGGCGGTTAGCGAGGACGGCTTCCGCCTGGTCTTCTTTCAGGGGCATCCGGAGTACGACACCGTCTCCCTCCTCAAGGAGTACCAGCGCGAGGTCAAGCGCTTTGTCGCCCGCGAACGGCGGGATTATCCTCCCTTTCCGGAGAACTACATTCGGTTGCGCGACCGCGCCATCCTGGAGGAACACCGCGCCCGCATTCTCACCGCCCTTGGCCGCGGTCAGATCGCCCCCCAGGTCCCGGAGGCGCGCATCGCCCTCTCCCTCGACAATACCTGGCACGACACGGCGGAAGGGGTGGTAGGTAACTGGATGGGGGTGATCTATCAGATCACCCATAGCGACCGCCGGCTGCCCTTCATGCCGGGGGTGGACCCCTCCGACCCCTTGAGGCTGTTTGGCCGCTGAGGCGATCAGGCCTTGTGCCCCTCCCGCGCCAGTTCCAGGGCCTGTCCGCAGGCGCCGCACAGGTAGCGCTGACCGCGCAGGATGCGATGGTGGCGGATGCTGGTCAGCAGGTGGGACCGGCAGCCGCATTGGTAGGGGTAGCGGTTGAGGGTGCGGGTCTGGAGGCCGCTGACGTCGAAGTCATGGCAGCGTTCGGGGGCGACCCCGAAGAGTTGCATCATGGCCCGCCACTCGGGGCCATGGGGCTGGATGCCAAGGCCGTGACGGCGGAAGGCCATGATGTGGGCCACCTCGTGGGGGACGGTGCGGGCCAGGAAGTCCTCGCCATGACGTCCCAGCAGGGCTGGATTATAACGCACCAGCCAGACCCCAACCGCTTGTCGGCGGACCTGTCCCGCGCCGCGGCCGCGCAGATCGAAACGGACCTCCGCCTGGGGCGCCTTCAGGCCGAAATGCCGCGCCGCCTCGCCCAACAGCTCTTGGGTGCGCGACCGCGCCAGCATGATCAGGCGATCCAGGGGCAGGGGCGGCGGGGGGCTGGGCAAGGTCATCGGGTTGGTCGTCGCGTGGGCGTAGGCTGACTGGCCATGAGGCGGCTAATGACGGGCGGGGGGTTTTCTGTCAACCCAAAGTAGAAATATGGCTCTCTGGGATTTCAGTAGGGAGCATACTCTTTTAAAAACAGCCTGATAGACCCCAGTGGCAAAATTACAGCGACCCTAGCGGCAATGGCCTGAGGTGCTCTAAGGAAACGCTGAAGAATGGTCCGCTTTCTCTCTCTTCGCCCTCGAAGAGCGTTTTTTGCTCAACCAGCCCATTTTATCGGGTAGTTGGGCTCATTTTGGGCGCTCTGGGTGGCTCATGGTCCTCTCCCCCCTCTTGTGGGCGCAGTGACCCCTCAGGCGGCCAGCAAGGCCTTGTTAACGATGATCAGATGGGCCAAGGCGCAGAGTACCTCATGCTGGGCACCGTTGTTCTTCAGCCCCTGGTAACGTAGTTGGCGAGGGTGACAGCGGTCCTTGATGCGGTGCAAGAGGTGCGCGCCCCGGCGGCGGACGTGCGCCTTGAGCCGCTCGACGTGCTTGAACAAGGCCTTCGCCCGACCGTCCGGCCAGGCGGCCATCTTGCCGCGCTGGGTCGCGATGTACCACTGCACCTCCTGGTCCTTGAGCTCCGCGCGCTGCTCGGCGCCGGTATAGCCGGCATCGGCCAACACCGCCACCTCCGCACCGTGCGGGAGGTTGACCGTCGCGGTGATATCCGCCCCCTTAGCCGCCGTGGTGGTGGTGCGGTGCACCAACCCGGATGCGGCATCGACGCCGAGGTGGGCCTGGGCGCCACAGTAATACGGCTGGCCCTTACGGGTGTGCCCCATCTCGGGATCGCGGGCCTGCGCCTTATTCTGGGTCGAGGGTGGCGCGGCGATGAGGGTGGCATCCACCACGGTGCCCTTGGTCATCAACAGGCCGCGCTCACGCCACAGGTGGTTGATGGTCGCAAAGATCGTCCTGGTCAGGCCCGCCGTTTCCAGCAGATGGCGAAACTGGAGCAGCGTGGTGGCGTCCGGTACCGCTGCGCGGCCCAGATCCAGGCCGAGCAAGCCCCGCAACGCCTGGCTGTCATAGACGGCATCTGCCAGCGCCTCATCCGCCAGACCCCACCATGGCTGCAAGCAATAGAGACGCAACATCCGCTCCCACCCGATCGGCGGCCGCCCAGGACCCTTGCCCGCCGCGGGATCATCATGAGGGCGCCACTGTTCCAGCCGCCGCGACCAGGGTACCACGCTCGCCATCTCCGTCAGGC
>JBATOB010000121.1:0-3624 GCA_049290655.1 Chromatiaceae bacterium
TCCGCAATAAGATCAAACCCGACCGCAGGATCTGCTCACGCTTTGAACAGCTGGCTCGCAACGACATGGGCTTCCTTCGCTTCGCCTCGGCGCTTATCTGGCTGCGGTAATGTGTCAACAGAACCTAAGCCCCGACCTGGCGAAGGCGCGCGGGAGCGGGAGTGAAAATGGCATGGCACTCGTCTTCGGGGTATCCTTATAGGCTGTAGAACAACCCCAGGATAGAGTCTTTTTATGGGACTTCCCCGCCACACCCTACTCTCTCCCGAACTGCTGATCCAGTTGCGCTACCGATTGACGGCAAAGAATTTCCGCCAGGCCTCGGCCGATCTGGCCGCGGGCTGGCGACGCCGGGCGGTGTGGGGAACCCAGGGGCTGCGAGAGATTCGCGAGCGCCAGCGCGGTTCCCGGATAGGTCCCTTCTGGTCCCTCATCCCTCTGGGAGCCATGCTGTGCCTATTCGGCATCATTTATGGCCGGGTGCTCGAACGGAACCTGGCGGATTATCTGCCATACCTGGCCACCGGTCTCATCGTCTGGAATCTGATCTCGGGCCTGCTGTTGGATGCGGAGCGCGCCTTTATCATGGCCGATGGGTCGGGGAAGCGGCTGCGGGCGCCCTTTTCCATCGCCGTCTACCGTATCGTCTGGGTCAACTTGATCATCCTGGGCTATAACCTGCCGCTTTTCCTGCTGGTTGCGCTCTGGTTTGGCATGAACCCTGGCTGGGGTTTGGTTCTGGCACTTCCGGCCCTGCTGGCCCTCTTGTTGAACGGCCTCTGGTTGGGCCTCCTGGTCGGGGTTATGAGCGTGCGTTTTCTGGGCCTGGCGCGGTTGCTGACACGCCTGATCCCCGGTCTGTTCCTGATTACCCCCATCCTGTGGGAAAAGGAGATGCTGGCCGATTGGGCCGTCCTTTCGGCGGCTAACCCCCTCTTTTATCTGGTCGAGATCCTACGCTCGCCCCTGCTGGGTCATGTCCCCTCGCTAGCAGTCCTGGTTGGGATAGCCCTTATCACCCTGGTGGGCTGGGCCTTAACCCTCCTTGTCTATACGGCGGTTTACTGGCGCCTCCCCTATTGGTCCCGGGCCGCGTCGGAGTATTTCACCCCTCCCGATCAAAGCCAGGAGGTCATGGACCCCGTTCCCGCACCGCTTTCGACCGCTGAACAGGTCCCCGAGCACCCCGCCACCCTGAGTGCCGCCGACCTCCCCCTCCGCGCCCTGGCCTTTTACCTGCCGCAGTTTCACCCCATCCCCGAGAACGACCGCTGGTGGGGTCCGGGCTTCACCGAGTGGACCAACGTCACCAAGGCCCACCCCCAATACCTCGGCCACCACCAGCCGCGCCTACCCGGAGCCCTCGGCTTTTACGACCTGCGTTTAGCCGAAGTCCAGCGCGAGCAGATCCGCCTCGCCCACAAATATGGCCTGTACGGCTTCTGTTACCACTACTACTGGTTTGGCGGCCACCGCCTGCTCGACCGGCCCCTGCGCCAGGTCCTCGCCGACCCCAGCCTCGACCTGCCCTTTTGCATCTGCTGGGCCAATGAAAACTGGACCCGCCGCTGGGACGGCCAGGAACACGAAGTCCTCATCGGCCAGCAGCACTCCCCGGAAGACGACCTCGCCTTCATCGCCGAGCTTGAGCCGATGTTCCGCGATGGCCGCTATATCCGCGTCGACGGCAAGCCCCTGTTACTCGTCTACCGGCCGCAGCTCCTGCCCGACCCCGCCGCCACCGTCGCCCGCTGGCGCCAGCACGTCCAGGCCCAAGGGCTGCCCGGCCTCTTCCTCGCCGCCGTGCAAAGTTTCAGCGATGCCATCGACACCGATGACACCCTCTTTGACGCCCTGGTCGAAGTCCCCCCCCACTCCGTCCCCCGCATCGACATCGGCGACCGCTATCAGATGCTCAACCCGCGCTTTCGCGGCGAGATCCTCGACTACGAGGCCTGCGTCGACGTCGCCGAGGCCCAGGTCCATCAAGTCAACGACAAAGTCGTCTTCCCCGGCGTCATGGCCGCCTGGGACAACACCCCCCGGCGCCGCGACCTCGCCACCATCTTCGCCAATGCCAGCCCCCAGGCCTATGGGCGCTGGCTCACCGCCGCCTGCCGCCGCGCCCTCGCCGCTCCGGCCGCCGATCACCGCCTGGTCTTCATCAACGCCTGGAACGAATGGGCCGAAGGTAGCTACCTCGAGCCCGACCAGCGCTACGGCCATGCCTACCTGCAAGCTACGCGCGACGCCCTGCTCGATGCCGCCCAGGGCTTCCCGGTCGCCAATGCCACCGCGGGCGTCCGCCACCTCCAGGCCGCCGCCAGTCCCCAACTCCTCGTCGTCGGCCATGACGCCCACCGCCATGGCGCCCAACTGCTGACCCTGCACCTCCTGCGCCTCTTCGCGCGGCGCTTCGGCTATCGCCCCCGCCTCTGGCTCCTCGGCGATGGCGCCCTCCGTCCCGACTATGAGGCCGTCGCTGAGGTGCGCCTGGTCGAGGACTTCCCCGACAGCCTCGCCGAGGTCGCCGGCCGGCTGCGCGCCCACGGCATCAGTGGCGCCATCGTCAACACCGTCGTCAGCGCCGCCGTCCTTCCGGCCCTGGCCGCCGCCGGACTGCGCACCCTGGCCTTGATCCACGAAATGCCCAAGCTCATCTACGAGCGCGGCTTGGAGGCCAATGCCCAGGCGGTCGTCGCCCATGCCGACCAGGCCATCTTCGCCACCACCACCGTCCTCGACGCCTTCCGTACCGTCGCCCCCGTCGCCCCCGAGCGCGCCTTGGTGTTGCCCCAGGGCATCTACCAGATCCTGACGGCCGCCCCCGACGCCCGCGCCCAGATCGAACAGGAGTTGGGCCTGCCGCCCGAGGCCATCCTGGTCATCAATGTCGGCTATGGCGACGCCCGCAAGGGCTTCGACCTCTTTCTGGACACCGCGCGCCTGACGGTCGCCGCGGATACGCGTTTTCACTTTTTGTGGCTCGGCCAGATCGAAGCCAGCTTCGTGGCCCGCCTGGAGCGGGAGGGCCAGACCCCGCCCCTGGCCGGCCACCTGCACCAGGTGCCCTTCACGGCCGACGTCGGCCGCTATTACCAGGCCGCCAACCTCTTCCTGCTCAGTTCGCGGGAAGACCCCTTCCCCTCGGTGGTGCTCGAAGCCCTCGCCTGCGGCCTGCCGGTCGTCGCCTTTGCCGGCAGCGGTGGCCACTGCGAACTGCTCGCCCATGAGCCCCACAACGGCACTCTGGTGGCGATGGGCCAGGTCCGCGCCCTAGCGCAAAGCCTGCGCGCCCTGGCCGCGCTGGAGGCCCAGGAGCCCGAGCGGCGCACGCAACGCGCTGCGACCGCCCGCGCCCGTTTCGACTTTGTCGCCTACGGCTGGGAACTGCTCCGGCAACTCGATCCCCACCTGCAACGCGTCTCCGTGGTCGTCCCCAATTACAATTATGCCCACTACCTGCGGGCGCGGCTCGAATCCATCTTCGGCCAGGCCTACCCGGTCTTCGAGATCCTCGTCCTCGATGACGCCTCCACGGACATCAGTCTTCAGGTCCTGGAGACCTGCCGCCGCGACTGGCAGCGCGACCTCACCCTTGTCACCAACGACCACAACTCCGGC
>JBATOB010000122.1:0-2264 GCA_049290655.1 Chromatiaceae bacterium
GACCAGGCCTTGGACGTGGCGCGAAAATTCGCCACTCAGGTTACGGCCGGCCAGGCGGGCAGCCTCTTCGGAGCCGCTGGTGATCAGGTCAGCTACGGCCTCGGCTTGAGCCAGGTCGAGCTTGCCGTTGAGAAAGGCGCGTTCACTGAATTCGCCAGGGCGGGCCAAGCGCGCTCCCAGTTCCATCAGTCGCCGTAGCAACAGGTCCAGGATGAGGGGGCTTCCATGGCCCTGGAGTTCAAGGACGTCCTCTCCGGTGAAGGAATGGGGGGCGGCGAAGAAGAGGACCAGGCCCTGATCCAGTACTTGGCCTGCCCCATCCCGAAACCATGTCAGGGTTGCCATGCGCGCTGCGGGCATGTGGCCGAGAATAGCCTCGGCGATCAAACGCACCCTGGATCCGGAAACCCGAATCACGCCTACGCCGCCGAATCCGGGTGGCGTGGCGACGGCGGCAATGGTGTCGGCCGCCACGGGTCTGGACTCTAGCGGTCAGGTCTCAATGCTTGGCCGCGGCCTTTTCGATTTTGTCGGTGATGTACCATTGCTGGGCGATGGACAGCAGGTTATTGACTACCCAATAGAGCACCAGACCCGAGGGGAAGAAGGCAAAGAAGACGGTAAAGACAAAGGGCAGGCTCATCATCACCTTGGCCTGGATAGGATCCGGTGGCGCTGGGTTGAGTTTCTGCTGAACGTACATGGACACGCCCATGATGAGGGGCAACACAAAGTAGGGGTCTGGGGCGGAAAGATTGTCCATCCAAAACATGAAGGGCGCTTGACGCATCTCCACGCTCTCCAGCAGCACCCAGTAAAGGGAAATGAAGACGGGGATCTGAACCACGATGGGCAAGCAGCCGCCGAGAGGATTGATCTTCTCTTTCTTGTACATCTCCATCATGGCCTGATTCAGGCGTTCTTTATCATCGCCATAGCGGTCCTTAAGAGCCTGGATACGCGGAGTGACCTTGCGCATATTGGCCATGGACTTGTAGCTGGTCTCGGACAGTTTGTAAAAGGCCAGCTTGATGAGGATGGTAAGAAAGATGATGGACCAGCCCCAGTTGCCAACCAAGGCGTGGATCTTGCTCAACAGCCAGTAGATAGGCTGGGCGATGATGGTCAGCAGGCCGTAATCGACCGCCAAATCCAGGCCCGGCGCTACCGAGGCCAGGGTGTCCTGGAGCTTGGGACCCACGAAGATGCGTTCGTTGAAGTGGTGATTGGCCCCTGGTTCGATGGTGGCCGGGTTTGTATAGGTGCCGATGAGGTATTTGCCATCGTCACGGGCGCTGGTGAAGAAGGTCTGGGGTTCCCCGGCTGGGGGAAGGGCGGCGGCGAGGAAGTAGTGCTGAATGAGGGCGACCCAGCCCCCCGTCGCCTCCAGGGATAGGCGCTGGGCGCGCATATCCTCGAAGGCGACTTTCTTGTACTTGGCCTCGGGGGTGTAATAGACGCCCCCCGTGTAGGTATAGACGAAGCGGGTGGCATCGGGGTCGTTAAGTTCGGTACGCAGTATCTGTGTATAGGCCCGTGCCGCCAAAGGGGCCTTTGTTTGGTTCACGACCTCCTGGGTCAGGTCTATGACGTAGCTGCCTCGGGTGAAACGATAACGTCGGTGGATCTCGACACCGGCGGGGTCACTCCAGGACAGCACTACCTCCAGTTCGTCTTGTCCCGGCTTGAGGGAGAAGGATTCCTGGGTGGTCTGGAAGGTCAGGGAGCGGCTGTCCGCTGCCAGGGGCCCGGTTTCGGGACCGCGCAAGCCGGATTCTATGATGAAGAAGTTGGGTGGTTCCGGTTTGAGCAGGCGGAATTTGGTTTCTTGATCCCTTGGGCTCTGGGGATAATCGAGTAGCCGGGCACTGACAATGGCGCCGCCGCGCCGGGCGATTTCTAAGGATAGGAGGTCGGTCTCGACGCGGATGGTGCCGGTGGACGCAGCCCCCGCCTCGCCGGCCGTGGTGCTTCCGGCCATCGTCGGAAGGGTGGCGCTGGCGGGGATAGCTGTCGCAGGTATGTCTGGGGTGGGCGGAACGACTCCGCTATCGGCGCCCTTATGCACCGTGGCCGGAGGGGTAGTCTGTTGCTGAGCCACCTGGGGTTGGCCGCCTATGGGGCCATAGTCCTGCACCCAGGCTTGATATAGTAGCAGGAGGACGGCGGCGAGGGTGAAGAGGAGAACGAGTCGAAGATTATCCATGGCCAGTCAAATCAAGGGTGCGGTCGGAGGGTTTGCGGTCGGGAGACTTGCCTTGGGG
>JBATOB010000123.1:0-1645 GCA_049290655.1 Chromatiaceae bacterium
GTGTCAAGCCCCGTGTGATTATGTACCGAGGCGGAGTTATCCGTTATTCTTAGCCAGGGAGGTGCTTCGCCTATTGAGAGCAGAGGCACGGTGTGCCCGACAGGCGGCACGCACGACGTCGCAACGATCCGACCGGAGACCGGCCAACGATGAATCTGAACCTGCATAAGAACGCGCGTACCACGCCAGCCATCCGCCAGGAGTTGCGCGAATCGACCCAGTCGGAACGCGAACTGGCGCGCGAGTACCACCTGAATCGCGCCACGGTGCGCAAATGGCGGCGACGCGACGACGGTCAGGATGCGTCGCATCGTCCCCATCGTCTGCACACCACGTTAACACCAGCCCAGGAGTTGGTCGTCATTGAGTTGCGCACCACCTTGCTCCTGCCCTTGGATGACCTGCTGGCGGTGACGCGCGAGTTCCTCAATCCCGATGTCTCACGTTCCGGTCTGGATCGCTGCCTGCGGCGGCATGGCGTCTCGAATCTCCAGGCGCTGACTCCCCAGCCAGAAGACGACGATCATCCGCAGAAAACCTTTAAGGATTATGAGCCTGGCTTCGTCCATGTCGATATCAAGTATCTGCCGCAGATGCCGGATGAAGACGCACATCGCTATCTGTTCGTCGGCATCGATCGGGCCTCACGCTGGGTGTACGTCGAGATTCTCGGCGAGAAAACCGCATTGAATGCGGCCGGTTTTCTGCAGCGACTCGTCGCGAAGGCCCCCTTCAAGGTCCAAAAGGTGTTGACGGATAACGGCAAAGAATTCACCGATCGCTTCTGCGCCACCGGCGAACGCGACCCGACCGGACGGCATCGCTTCGACCGCGCCTGCGAGCAACACGGCATCGACCACCGCCTCATCAAGCCCCGTCATCCCCAGACCAATGGCATGGTCGAGCGCTTCAATGGCCGTATCAGCGCGGTGCTAGCCACCACCCGCTTCGATGCGGCCCAGAGCCTGGCGGACACCCTGAGCCGCTATGTGCGCCTGTATAATCATCAGATTCCCCAGCGTGCGTTAGGGCACATCGCGCCCGTTCAGGCCCTGCAAGATTGGCAGGAGAAATGCCCCAGATTGTTTAAAAAGAAGGTATACACACACACGGGTCTTGACAATTGGGCCTGGGGCTTCCTGGTCATCGACCTGGAGGCCCTGCCCCTGCCTGCTCAATCACGAGCGCGGCCAGCCGGTCGGGGCCTGTGCCTTGCGCGTGGCCGACGGCGCCCTGGTGGCCGAGGGCCAGTTGTTGCGCAACGCCGCCGGCCAGGAGCTGGCCGCGGCCGCCGATGAGGGCTTTCCCTGGCAACTCTCCAATTCATGCCGAACCGGGCGTGGTCGAGGAAGTCCAGGCCGGGGTCGCGATCAGCGTCAATGGTCGCGATTTTACCGGCCCCTTGACGGTGTTCCGCCAGACCCGGGTGCGCGAGTTGTCCTTTACCCCTACTGGTTACGACCACCGTACCTCCGCCCGCGTCCTGAGCCCGCCGACGCGGGCCGATGCCTCTATCTCCGTTGAGGATTCACCCATGTCTAACCCCTCTCCCACCGACGCCGCCGAGACCGGCGCCCAACTGGCGGCCCTGACCGCCCAGGTCGCGGCCCTGACCACCCGCGCCGCGGATGCCGAGGCGGCCTTG
>JBATOB010000124.1:0-1607 GCA_049290655.1 Chromatiaceae bacterium
CAAGGCCGACCAGGCTGGCGACGCGCAGGGCCGGGAGCACGGAGGCATTGGCGCCGGCGTCCATGGTCTTGTGGGCCTGAGGCAGGCGGCGGGCACTCGGCACCAGCAGCACCAGGATGGCGGCAAAGAGGGCGATATGACCGACCAGATGCCGCCTAAAATCTTGGTAAGTCCACCGGTTGCTGGTTCGGAGCGGTTGCTATGAGAAAAGCAGGATGACTCGCGGTTGGCGGGTCGTCCTGTCTAGCCCGAGGTGGTCAGTTGCTGAAGCTGCCGCGGGCATGTTCATCCGCGAGGACGCCGCCCAAGGCTCCGATGCCAGCACCGATCAGGGCGCCCTGGCCGGCATTGCCGCTAAAAGAACCGATGATGGCGCCGCTGCCGGCGCCGAGAGCGGTGCCACTGGCGACACGGGAACGGGAGGTATCACCGCAGGCGGTCACCAAGAGGAGTGAAGTGGCAGCGAGCAGGACGCAGGTAATGGGCTTCATGAATTTGCTCCGATTATCGGTAAATGGAATGGGCAGGGCGGATCCGCCAGAGGTGCTCGGGTGGCGTGCAAATGGCGATCATTTGCAGGGAAATGCCGCAGCCAGGGAACGTACTACGGCGACCACGGGCAGGTCCTTCATGAATATCGCATTGTTGGCATTCTTTTGGCCCCAGGCGAGGAAGATCTCCCGAGCCTGAACAACCGTGGTTCCCTTGGGGGGGCAGAGTAACGGCTTCATCTTTTTGCGATCGCTGACCGCATCGTGGTACTGCACCGTGGCCTCGAGAAAGGCACGGCAGCCGAAGGCCGCGGCCTCTGCGTCACTGGAGCAAACTGCTATCAAGTCCTTTGCGGTTTCATAGTTGAACGACTGATCATCGAGGGCACCGAAAGCGGGCGCAAAGGCTTGGGTCGCGAGGAGGGCGGCGATGGCGGCGGGATAACGGATTTTCAGGCTCATGGAAGACGGCTCCTGGTTGGCTTAAAGTTGATACGGCTGGTGGATGGCGCTGGATTACCGGCCGAGGGACCGCAGGGTAACGATGCTGGCGTCGTTGATCCCGGATAATCGGGCCAAACAAGGGGCTTGTCCAGGGCCATGTGGCTTGCCAGATCAATAGCGGAATCCTGATGTAAAGAAATTAAAAGGACCCAAACAGGGTCCCCAGGACGATGATGGCCACCAAGGCCAGCAGGGCGCCGAGTATACCGACCATGACGATGTCGAGATAGCTGTCGCGGTGGGTAACGCCGCACACGGCGAACAGGGTGACCACGGCACCGTTGTGGGGGAGGCTATCCAGGGTGCCCGAGGCGATGACGGCGACGCGATGCAGGAGGCCGGGGTCCATGCCCATTTCGGTGGCCAATTGCAGATAGGTAGCGCCCAGGGCATCCAGGGCGATGGTCATGCCGCCGGAGGCCGAGCCGGTGAGGGCCGAGAGGATATTCGTGGAGACGGCGAGGGACACCAGGGGGCCGCCCTCGATCGCCAGCACCCAATCCCGCACCAGCTCGAAGGCGGGCAGGGCGGCGACCACGGCGCCAAAACCGACCAGGCTAGCGACGCTCAGGGCCGGGAGCACGGAGGCATTGGCGCCGGCGTCCATGGTCT
>JBATOB010000125.1:0-2989 GCA_049290655.1 Chromatiaceae bacterium
GGATAACCCCAGGGCCTGGCTCACCTCATCGGACAGCAGATCCTTGGCCAGCAGCGAGTCCGGCGGCTGGTCCCAAACATGGTGCCGAAAGTTGGCGCGGATCTGCCGGTGAGCGTTGGCCTCCAGCTTGCGCAGACTATTTTCCAACTCCACCATCACCTCGGCCTTGGCCTGGTTTCGCCCGCCCTGCATGTCCAGCCTGGATTCCTTGAAGGTTTTGCTCACCCTCAACCCCAGGGCATCCTTCATGAGGGTCACGATGGTATCCACCGCCTGATCGGTACGCCGATCCCAGGCACGCTGGAAGGCGTCGATGGTCCGCGCCAGCCGCTCCTCCCAGCGCTGATCAATGCTCTTGAGGGCCTTGAGCAGCTTGATGCGCTCGCCATAGGTCGCGCGGTGGGCGTTAAATTCGCGCACCGAGTTGAATCCCTTGCTCAAGGTATCCTGCCACTGGGCCATGTGGCGGGTCTCCTTGGTCAGGTTGTTGAGGATCGCCATGCGCGGCCGCGCGGTGAGACGCATCAGCTCGATCTCGATGCGGTCCTTTTCCTTGATGCGCTTGGAGCCGTCCACCACCAGGATCATGCCGGCCCCCGCCGCCACCGGCTCCAGGAGCGCGCAATCGTGGGAGAACAGGGGGTCGTGGCGATGGGTCTTGACAAACTCCCGGGCCAGGTCGCGAATCTCCGGGTGCGCCTGGAACCACTCCAGAATCGCCCCCGGGTTCTGGAAACCGGGGGTGTCGATGAACTCGATGACCGTCTGGCCGTCAATGATGACCGGATAAAAGTCCGATTCCGTGGTAGTGCCCGCGCGCTGGTCGATGGCGATGCGGTCATTCTCTGTCAAGGTGGCGACCACCGAGGATTTACCCGCATTGGGGTGGCCCATGATCGCCAGTCTGGGGATCTCGCTCCTATCATTCGCCATCATGGCTCTCCATCCGTGTTGGGGGGTGCCAGCATGGCCAGACGCAGGTAGGGGTCGCCTAGCGCGTCGATCTTGCGCTGCCAGTCGGTGAAGTCAAAGGCCCGGACTGGCGGCAAGGGGTCATCGTCCTGGGGATCCCCAACCAGGGTGAGCAGGAGTTGGGCGCGGGTGCCGGCGGCGGCGCGCAGTTCCCGAAGGAAGCTCAGATTCTCGGTGATGGGCGGCTGGGAGCCGTCCATGAGGATCACGACCCGTGCCGGCGGGGCCTGCCAATCCTGCTCCACCAGCCACCGGATCACAGCCTCGGTCATGAGGGTACCGGACCCAAAGCAGGCAGCGCCGGCAACCCGCCAGCCGGTGTGGGCCTCGATCAGACGAGCAAGCCGCGGGCGGTCTTCATCCCCGATCAGATCGTCCACATCGACATGAATCAGCAGCAGGCAGGCATCCGGGGCGATGCCGCCGGCCACGGCGAGGGCGGGGGGTAGGGCCGTGGATTCCAGCTCGCCCAGGGGCCGTGGCTGTGACCCGGGCTTAGCTTTGCGAGATTCGCGGGGAATCAGGGGGGCCGGAATGGGCATCGCCGGACCCTGACCGCCGATTCGGATCCCGGTCTCCAGGCGCGGGGTCACCAGGCGTGCGTAGAGGGCCTGGGTGCGTGCGTGAGTAAAGGGGAGCCGTTTAAGGAGGTGCCGCTGGGCAAAAATCGATGCCAACAGCAGACCGAGCCGGGGCAGCAGACCGTAGGTAAGGACCGCTAGGACCAGGAACCAGCGCCAGGAGCGTAAATGCCCGGCATCGAGCAAGAACAGGGGGTCCTTGAGGTTGATGCGACTGCCGGCCACCTGGTCCAGCGTCGGATAGCCAACCCCCTCGCCAAACAGCCAGGACCAGGGCGTGGCAACGGCGCGGGCCAGTTCGTACACGGCCTGGGGACCGACATCCAGGGCCGAGCCCCAGCCGAAGGCCAGATCCGTAAACCACTCCAAGGCGACGGTCGTGAAGATAACCCCCAGATTGAAGGCGACCCCAAATACCTGGGCCGGGACCAGGACCGGCAGATAGGAGACAGGCCCATAGAGTTGATACTGGGACTTCAGCATCCCGGTGCCGGCGAGGGCGCGATCCCTGACCTCCTGGCTCGCATGGGCCAGACGTTGCTGTTGCACCCAACTCCCGAGGCGCCTGAAGAGGGGCCGGATGAGCCGGCCAAGCACCGTGACGTCCTGGATGGCGGCCCCGACGGGCCGAGATCGGCGCAGCACCCAGGCGAGAATGCCGCCGCCAATCAAGAGGAACTGCACGCCCACCAACAGAAAGAGGTACCAGGAGACATTGACCGGAAGACGCCCGTCGTAGCTGAGGAGGGCGGAGGCCGCGCCGCTACCTATCAGGAAGCCGGCCACGGCCAGGGTCAGGATCCCCAGCCGCTGGGTCTGCGCAAAGGCGGTGCCGGGCAGCAGGGCGCGCACGTCCGGGAGTTCCGCATCACGGCGTGCCGTCAACCAACGGCGCAGGCTCCCGCGCCGGTGTGGGGAGGAATGGGGGTCCGTGCCCGCCAGCGCCGGGGCGACATGATCCAGGTAGATGGCACGATCCCGGTCCGCGAGTGCCACGCGCGCGGCGGGGCGCTCGCGCAGCTCTTGTTCGTCGCGTTCGAGGTAATACTCGAAGTCGAACAGGTCCGGGACCGTCCAGCGGTTATCCGGTCCGGGCTTGCGGCCGCCGGCTGGCGAGGCGGGATCGAGCTCTGGGGGTCGGGGGTCCATGGACTTGAGTTTTTACTCCGCTACTAAGTGTCCCGATGTCAGGCCAGTGACCAGCGCCAGCGCCAGCGGCAGTTGGCGGGGTCCTTGCGGGGCGAAGACCGCGGGATGGGCCTGGTGGCACTCGCCCGTCCAGTCAGCCACGGATAAGGGAAAGGAGGTGCAACCGCCCGAGACCGGATCGGGTTCCGATCTTAGCCGCGCCAAGGGCGCCGGGCAAGGCGGTTGAAGGGATGCGGCCAAACAGGCGCTGCGGCAGGTCCAGTCGGTCGATCACCGCGAGATTGGCG
>JBATOB010000126.1:0-3830 GCA_049290655.1 Chromatiaceae bacterium
GACAGCATGAACGGCGATTTTGCGAAAGTAACTCATCACCTCATCAGGAATCAAGCGCCCATCGGATAGCCAGTCAGGTTTCATCGTCAACTCCGCAATACAGAATCTATTTCTAATAGTATAGACCCCCTCTTCGGTTCTTCAATGTCATTCATGTAGTTTTAACAAATAAAACGACTATATAATGGCTTCAATCGCCTGTGCGCGGCCGAGCGTAGCGACCTGGCTCGCGTCGCGAACGGGGTCCAGACCTCTCATCGCATCACCATCGGACTCACCCTAATGCTCGCCTGGATCGACCGCCTGCCCCTCACCATGTTCGTCGTCGCCGCCCTGACCCTGGGGCTCGCGCCCTTCTTGCCCGAACCCCACGTCTGGGAAAAGATCAGGATGCTGGCCAATGGTGAATTGGCCCGCCCGATCGATATCTTCGACCTGATCCTGCACGCCACGCCCTGGCTCCTGCTTGCCATCAAAGTAGCCCGTTCCGCCCGGACCTACTGATCATGACTTCGCAGCCGCCCCTGTTCCTTTACTAGGGCGACAACGGTCAGGCACTGCGCCTGCTGCTGGCCCTGGCCGCCGGCATCGCCCTGGCCCTGCTCTACCGCGAGCACCTGGACACCGCCGCCCTGTCGGCCTGGGTCGCCACCGCCGGGTCGGCCGGTCCCCTGGGGATATACCGGGTTACCAGTTTCCCTGGCCGAGGTTTTATCCGGCGCAGTACAGCCCTTCGGCTGGGCCGAACTGCACCTTGCTTTCTTACCGTTGCTGGTATTGTCCGCGGTAGCCAGGTACCGTCTCGGAAATGCCTTGAGATCGCCATAGACCGAAATAACAAACAACCACTTTTCTGGAGGAGATCCACCCATGACAACCAACAAACAGGCCAAACTATCCACCCGAGCAATCCATGGCAGTTCTCAACGGGATATCCATGGTAGTCCGCACACGCCGATCTATAACACCACGACCGTTACTCAGCCGTGTACCACGACACACCATGGTCTCACGCCCGAGGAGCGGGCCCGACGCGGCATTTCGGATGCCATGTTGCGCTTGTCCATTGGACTCGAAGATGCGGACGACCTGATTGCCGATCTGAATGAGGCACTCGCATGAACTCGATCATGAAGTTCATAAAATCTCTGGCGGGCTATCTGTCCGCGCTGGTGCTATTGCTGTTCTTGCCGATACCGGCAAGTGCCGCCGACTACGTTCCGAAGGTCGAAGTCGTGTCGACTGGCATCTACGCGATTATCGGCCCACTCGGGCAACGTAGCATGGAGAATGATGGTCTGAATGCCAACTACGGGTTCATCGTGACGGCGACCGGGGTCATCCTGATCGATTCCGGTGCCAGTCGGATCGCCGCCGAGAAGCTGGTTGCGGCCATCCGCACGGTCACCGACCAGCCAGTGCGGTGGGTCGTCAACACCGGTAGTCAGGATCATCGCTGGCTGGGTAACGAGTATTTCGCCAGTCAAGGCGCCGAAATCCTGGCGATGGCGCGCACTGGAGCCACTCAATCACAGCAAGGCGCCCAGCAATTAGCGGGGCTCGAACGTTTCCTGGGCGAACGTCTGAAGGGAACGACGCCGTTGCCGGCCCCCAAGCTCCTAACGGGGGATTCCGCTACCCTCGACCTCGGCGGCGAAACCCTGGAACTGAGGTATACCGATGCGCACTATCCGGGCGATGCACTGGTGTTCCTGCCCAAGCACGGTGTCGTGTTCACCGGCGATCTGGTTTATGTCGACCGCCTGCTCGGCATCCTGCCGGTCTCCAGCGTCAATAAGGGGTATCAGGCCTTCAAGACGATGGCTGCCCTGGCACCGAAGCGCATCGTGCCGGGGCACGGTCGCGTTTGCGATCTCGATCAGGCACAACGCGAGACTGGCGATTACTACGCCTTTCTGGTGGACACCATAGGCGCGGCGGCCAGGGAGATGGAGCCCATGGACGAAACCTTGTCCCGCCATGCCGACCTGCCCGCCTTCCGGCATCTGGAAAACTACGACAGCCTCCACCGTGCCAACATGAATCGCGCCTTTACCGAGTTCGAAACGCAATGAGTTATCCAGTCGCCTGCCTCGGTCGAATGCCGCGAACCCTTGCGATGCTTGGTATATGGCTATTCGCAACAGACTCGCTGGCTACGGATATCGAGTGGCAGCACCGTGCCGTGCACGACACGGTGAGTCTGATGGCTAATCCCTTGGGCGCAGCCACCCGGATCTCCTTTTACGAAGGACGCGGGTTTGCCAGTAGCGCCATTCAGCCCTACGCCCAAGCCTGTGGTTTCTCGTTCGGCATGCTCAATGAGGGGAGCGGGACAATCGTTACCCAGTTAAAATCCTGGCGGGCGATTGGCGCCGATGGAAGGGAGATTCCTCTTCGTCCGCCGGAGGAATGGGAAGCCGACTGGCTCAATGCCAATATCCCTGAACCGGCCCGTATCGCCTTTCACTGGGCGCAATTCCAATCCGAAAACACCTTTGAGCCGGGCGACTGGATCATGGGGATGGCGACGCTGATGTCGGCGCCCAAGCCCCCGTTCCGCATCGTAGCCCGTTTTCGCGATAACAAGGGGGACCATGAACTCCAACTCGATAAGCTCCGCTGCGCCGATGATTGATCGCCGCCGCTTCCTCATGACACTGGCCGCCCTGGCCGTGGCCCCCAATCTGCAAGCACAGGGCGCGGGCATGTCGCCGATACCCGCCCTCCCTTTAGCGCCGGCTTTGCGGCTGGAAGACATGGATGGCCAGGTTGTTGACCTCGCCAGCTACCGGGGACGAGTGGTATTAGTTAACTTCTGGGCGACCTGGTGCCCGCCCTGTCGCGCGGAATTTCCTTCACTTGGACGAGTCCGTAAACTGTTCAGTCCCAGTGACTTCGAGGTGATCGCCGTGAATGTCGGCGAAGAACCCGACACGGTATTTTCTTTTGCGGGATCTCCAGAGTTCCCGGTGCTGTTCGATAAAAACAGTCAGGCAATGGCGACCTGGCCGGTGAAGGGCTTGCCCACCACCTTCCTGGTTGATCGACAAGGGCGGCTGGCATTGAAAGCGATCGGGGGTCGTGAATTCGATGATCCGCTGATCGTAAACCTTATCAAGGGGTTGTTCTGATGGCGATCCAGGAGCCGGGTAGTCCTCTATGTTATAGTCGGTTAATGTGATATCCGGACATTTCTATTCATGAAGCATACTGGGTTTCTGGCAGAGAAAAGAACGACTTCACGCGATCTACTTTGCGTTGTAACGAGTTTAATGCCGAGTGCCATTTTTTCTTCAAATCTAATTTATTCTTTATCGCTTTTCGACCGAGCCTTTTGTCTTTAATTTCTTCCCAAACATGCTCGTCAAGATTGCGTTCAGGGCTAGGGAAGCGCTGAAGTATGTTCCCATTCCTCCCCGTCTGTTACGGCGGCCATTTTTTTCAGTACCCGAGTCCCAATTTGACCGATTTATGGCGCCTTTTTGGCCCTCATGATGGCCCCTTTGCCCCTGCGACCGCTTGTTGGGCGCACGGTGGCCTCAGGCGGCCAATAGGGCCTTTTTAGCGATGCCCAGATTAGCCAGGGCAAACAGGACGTGATGTTGGGCGCCGTTCTGCTTCAGACCCTGGTAGCGCAGTTGGCGAGGGTGGAAGCGGTCTTTGAGGAGATGGCCGACCTGCTCGACCCGGCGGCGGACCTGGCTTTTGAGCCGTTCGATCGGGTGCATCACCGCCTTGAGCGGCCCCTCGGGTAGCGCCTTGATCTTGCCGCGTTTCGCGGCGATGTGCCACTTGACCTCTAGACCCTTCCGTGCCTCACGCGGCGC
>JBATOB010000127.1:0-11520 GCA_049290655.1 Chromatiaceae bacterium
GCCTAAACCCGAGGTGGATATAGAGGTGATCAAGCAGGATTACGCCAAGGCCCTCGCGGAGGAATCTCCCGAGAACCAGAAAAAAATCGCCAAGCTGGTCAAGAAAAAGGAAAAGCGCCTCAAGCAAGCCGGTGGATGAGCATCACCCCGAGCCCGGAACGCCATGACGCCCCTGAACGCCCTCAATCTTCGGCCTGGGTCCCTTCTTTGTCGGCCTGTATCTGGTCGGTGATAACCTCAAGGCCCTGAGTGGCGGCCGGTTTCGCGGTTGCCACGAAACCTCTCGGGTAGGAATGGGCTCCGCCATGGCGTGGCAAAACTCAATGGGCGGGCAGAGAGGGGTAAATCCTCGTGACGCCATTGACGATGAACTGCACGCCAATCGCCAGGGTGAAGAGGCCCATGACCTTGATCAGGACGCTCATGCCCACCTCGCCCAGGAACTTCACCAGGGACATGGCGAAAAAGAAGATGAGGAAGATGATGACGGACATGGCGCAGATCGCCAGGAAGAGCGGGATGTCCGAGTGGGCCTGGACAGCTTCATGGGCAAAGACGGTAACCGTGGAAATGGTGCCAGCACCCGTGGTCAGGGGCAGGGTCACGGGCACTATCATCGTGGAGACCAGGGTGGAGCGATCAATGACGGGCTTCTCCACCTCTTTGCCGTGAACATCGCCAGAACCCTTGGCGCTGAGCATACTCATGCCGGTGCCGCCCAGCAAGATACCGCCGGCGATTTGGAAGGCACTGATACTGATGCCGAAGAAGCTCAGAATCGCCGCGCCAGCGAGCATGCTGGTGGTCATGATGATGAAGGCGCTCGCCGCGCCGATGGTGATCAGCCCCAGCTTCTGGATCCTGCTCAAGCCGAGGCTGAGGGCTAGAAAGGGGGCAAGGGCGGGAAAGTTGTTCGCGACCGCGAAGAGCCCCAACAGATAGTGCTGAACGGAATTTTCCATCGAATTATTGCCCCTTAGAGTAGGTTGATGTGTCTTTCGATACCTGGGTGACTTGCCGATGGGCACCCCCTAGTGCAACCAGAACCACCCCAAGGTCCCGCACAGCAGGGTGAGCAGGGCCGGGTTGATGCGCTTCCAGAAGAGTATCCCCACCACACCCAGCCCAAATGCCAGGGTGATGCCATAATACCAGAGGTGCCGGTCCGGAGGGTGCCGGCCTCCTTGCCCACCGCATAAACACCCACCCGCATGAGCCCGATACGGATTCGAAGGTATTGGAATTATTCACGGTGGGTGGAGACCTTGGACCCCAGCCCATAGACCATTGCGGTCTTGGTGGTACCGAGCGTCACCCAATCACAGGCATCCATATTGCAGCGCCCTATAGTACTCGGCGGCCCGCCGGATGCTGTCCTTGTGAAGTTCCTCGCGGCGATCGTGTCGGGTACTCCTTGATTCGGCCTAAATCATAGCACCTCGCCCCCTGGCACTGGGATACTCAGAAGAGATCGTCGATCAGACGTGGCGCGCCCGAGGGTGTGGGTTTGCGTCTCTCATAGTAGCCAGGATCCTCGGTTACGAACTCCTGGGTCTCCCCCGTCGGTGCGGGGCCCTCGGGGGTCTGAGCATCCTCCTGGCGCACCCATTCGGGCAGGCTGGCATCCCCCGTCTTGCGGGTGAGGCGGCCATCGGACTTGGCGACACGCACCTCGGTCAGACCGGCGGGGACCTCCAGGGTCGCCTCGGGCTTGCCCGCCAAGGCCTGGCCCATGAAATCGACCCACAGTCCCAGCGCCGCCTGGCCGCCGGTCTCGCCCTTGCCCAGGGGCGAAAAATCGTCGAAGCCCATCCAGGACACGGCCACCAGATCCTTCTGATAACCGCAGAACCAGGAATCCCGCACCTCGTTCGTGGTGCCGGTCTTGCCGGCGATATCCTCGCGCTTGAGCTCCAGGGCCTTGCGGCCGGTACCCTGGCGGATGACATCCCCCATGATGGAGTTCATCTGCCAAACCACGCGAGGGTCCAGCACCCGCGGAGCCTCCGGGGCCGGCCCACCCGCCGAGCCCAGGGCCTGGACGCCGGCGCTGGCCTCCGGGTAGCGAAACCAGCAGTCGGAGCAGGCCCGGGGGGCCTTGGCCGCGAAGACCAAGGTGCCGTTGCCATCCAGGATTTTGTCCATGAAGTGGGGGATGACCCGAAAGCCGCCATTGGCGAAGACGGCATAGGCCGCGGCCATCTGGGTTGGCGAGGCCGCCGCCGTGCCCAGGACCAGGGTCAGGCCGTGGGGCAGGCTGGCGGAATCGAAGCCAAAGCGGGTGACGAAATCCAGGGCCGAATCCAGCCCAATCTCCCGGAGCAGCCAGACCGAGGCCAGGTTGCGGGATTTGATCAGGGCCAGGCGCAACCGGATCGGGCCCATGGTCTTGCCGTCGAAATTGTCGGGCCGCCAGACCTTGCCCTTGTTGACGCGAATTTCCAGGCGCTTGTCCTGCAAGAGGCTGGCCGGGGTCCAGCCCTGATCCAGGGCCGCCGCATAGACAAAGGGCTTGAAGCTGGAACCGGGCTGACGGCGGGCGTCCAGGGCCCGGTTAAACTTGCTGTCCTGAAAGTCATAGCCCCCCACCAGGGCCAGCAGGGCCCCATTGGTCGGGTCCAGGACGCTGAGGGCACCCGAGACGTGGGGGGCCTGCGACAGCTCCCAGCCCCCGCCCGCGGTCTTGCGGAGCCGGATCAGATCGCCGGTGGCCACCACCTGGGCGACCCGGCTCGGCGCCGCGCCCTTGGCGTCCTCGTTGCGGTAGCGGCTGGCCCATCTCATCTGGCTCAGGGTTAGTTTGGCCCGCTTGCCTTGGCCGAGATAGACCTCCGCCTCCTTGTCGCCGGCCCGGAGGACCAGGGCGGCGGTCAGTTCCGGCAATCTGCCGGCCTTTTCCAACAGGGTATCGAGGGCCTCGTCACTGAGTCCCGCAAGTTTGTGCTTGGCCTCAGCACCCCGGTAACCATGACGCTGGTCATAATCCAGCACGGCGCGATGAACCGCGCCCTCGGCCTCCCGCTGGAGGCGGGAGTCGAGGGTGGTGGTGACCTGGAAGCCATTGCCATAGGCGGCCTCCTCGCCATAGCGGGCCACCAGGTCGCGCCGGACCATCTCGGAGACATATCCCGCCTCCAGCGCGATGGGCCGGCGCGCCAGCCGGGCGGTATCCAGGGCCGCCACCGCCTCCTGATATTCCTTGGGGCTGATGTAGCCCAACTCGCGCATCCGTCCCAGGATGTAATCGCGCCTTTCCAAGGCCCGCTTAGGGTTCGAGACGGGGTTGTTCGCGGAGGGGGCCTTGGGAATACCCGCCAGCATGGCCACCTGGGCCAAGGTAAGTTGGCGCAAGGTCTTGCCGTAATAGATGTCGGCGGCGGCGGAAATACCGTAGGCGCGATGGCCAAAAAAGATCTTGTTAAAGTAAAGCTCTAGGATCTCCTGCTTGGTCAGGGTCCGCTCGATGTGGAGGGATAGCAGGAGTTCCGAGAGCTTGCGACGAAAGGTCTTCTCCGGTGAGAGATAAAAGTTGCGCGCCACCTGCATGGTGATGGTGCTGCCGCCCTGGCTGCGCTCGCCGGTTTGCAGAAAGCTGAGGGCGGCGCGGCCGAGACCAATGAGGTCAACGCCCTCGTGCTGGAAGAAGCGATTGTCCTCGGTGGCCAGAAAGGCATCGACCAGACGGGGCGGGACCTCGGCATAAGGCACGGGCTGGCGTCGTTCGGCCCCAAACTCGGCCATGAGGACGCCATCGGCGCTGAAGACACGCATCGGCTCCTGCAACCGCACCTCGCGCAGCGAGTCCGTCCGTGGCAGGTCGGCCAGGGTTGTGGCAATCAGGATCCCGACCCCCAGCAGCCCCGCCGCCGCCAGGTTCAGCCCCAAGGCCACCCCCGACGCCAGCATGAGGCCGAGGCGCGTCAGGGGCCTGCGGCGACGCCTGTTGACCCTGGCCCCCCGATAACGCACCCTGGCTTGTCCCAATCCTCGATCCTCTTGAGCGTCCGATTGATAAATTGAGGATGGGATTCTACAACAGCCACAAGGGGCCTGGTGGCCCTTCTTTGCCTATCATCTTTATTATAATTATTTTTTTCAATGAGTTAATCAGAATCCAGGCGCTGTACCCACCGGCCCAGGCGCCGCGACTCGATTCCAGCCAACAAAAGCATTAATCTGTCCTTTCCTCTCAGGCGTGACCGAGGCCAGACCCTTGTCCACCGCACCCACCTCCCCCGATACCCGCGAGCGCCTCCTGCGTTCCGCCATCCAGGTCTTCGCGGAGCGCGGCTACGCCGGCGGCACCATCCGCGACATCTGTCGCCGCGCCCAGGCCAACCTGGCCTCGGTGCATTATTACTTCGGCGACAAACAAGGACTTTACGCCGCCATCTTCGACCAGGTCTCCAGCATGTTTCGCCAGCGCCGGGCCCGTTACCTGCCCGCCGCGGCCCCCGCGGCGGAGCGGCTCAGGGTCTATATTCAAGCGGCACTGGAGGAAATCCTGGGCGACAAGGGTGACGCGGACGACCGCGCCGACCTCAGCGCCATCTACCTGGCGGAGATGGCCCACCCCACCGAGACCCTGGATCAGATCGTCGCCCTCCACATCAAACCCAACAACGATGAACTCCTGACCATCGTTGCCGACTTGCTCGACTTGCATCCCAAGACCCCCCTGGTCGTGGACGCCGCCGCCAGTGTCAGTGGCCAGATCCTCCGTTATTTCCTCGCCCGCCCCCTCATCAGCCGCCTGAATCCAGACCAGCAGCCCTTGAAGGAAAGGGTCGGGGAGTTGGTGGAACGGGTGTGGCGCTTTTCCCTGGGGGGCATCCTGGCGCTAGGTCCCCTGGCCCGGGGTGCAGGGGTGGCCGATCCGGACGCCACCTCCCCGGCCCCCTAATCCGCCGGCGAGCCCAACAAAGGCTTGGCCATGAGGATGGCATCCTCCCGCCCCTGACCCTTGGGGTAATAGTTGCGGCGCAGGCCGACCTCGCAGAAGCCTTCGGCCTGGTAGAGGTGAATGGCGGCATGATTGGAACGGCGGACTTCGAGAAAGGCGGTGTCGGCCTTGCGCTGGAGGGCGATAGCCAGGAGGCGCCGCAAGAGGCGGCGGCCGAACTGGCGGCCTTGCCAGTCGGGGTGGACGCAGAGATTGAGGATTTGGCACTCCCCCACGGCGACGGACATGACGCCGTGGCCAACCAGGCGTTCCCCGACCTGCAAGACCCAACAGTGGTAACCAGCCCGCAGGCAATCGCGAAAAATGTCCTGGCTCCAAGGGTGTGAATAGCCTTCCACCTCGACCGCCATGACGGCAGGCAGGTCCGGGTCTGTCATGGGGCGAAAGGTCAGCCCCGGCTGGCTTGCCGCCGCGTCTCTGTCACTCACACCAGCCACCGCCCCTGGGCCTCTCGCCTATCCCGATTTACCCGCCAGCCCCGCGTCGCCAGGCGGTGATCGACCATCAAGTCAGGTCCGAAGCCGCCTGAACAGCAGCCCGTCATGAGGCGGGGGGATTTCATATTACCGCAATGTTACGTAGCGACTACTTCAGTTTACAATCATCAATAGCCTTTACAGGGTCAGGTCGAGCGCGGACCCGCCCAGCTTGAACCACAACCCTTCCATATGCCTGGAACCACGCCATGTCAAAGCAGTCCATGGTCACCCTCGACGGCAATGAAGCCGCCGCCTACGTCGCCCACCTCACCAACGAAGTCATTGCTATCTATCCCATTACCCCATCCACGACCATGGGCGAATGGGCAGACGAGTGGTCCTCTCTGAAGGTACCGAATCTCTGGGGCACGGTGCCGGAAGTGATCGAGATGCAGAGCGAGGCCGGGGCGGCCGGGGCTATCCACGGCGCCCTCCAGGCGGGGGCCCTGGCCACCACCTTCACCGCCTCCCAGGGCCTGCTGCTGATGATCCCCAACATGTACAAGATCGCCGGCGAACTCTCGCCCCTGGTCATGCATGTATCGGCGCGCTCCCTGGCCGCCCAGGCCCTCTCCATCTTCGGCGATCACTCCGACGTCATGGCCTGCCGGACCACGGGCTTCGCCATGCTCTGCTCAGCCTCGGTGCAGGAGGTCATGGACTTCGCCCTCATCGCCCAAGCGGCGACCCTGGCGGGACGGGTGCCCTTCGTCCACTTTTTCGACGGCTTCCGCACCTCCCACGAGGTCAATAAGATCGAGCGCCTGGCCCTCGAGACCATCCGCACCCTGATCGACGACGACCTGGTGCGGGCGCACCGGGAGCGGGCCATGAACCCGGACCATCCGGTCCTGCGCGGTACCTCCCAAAACCCCGACGTTTACTTCCAGGGACGCGAGACCGTCAACCCCTATTACCAGGCCCTGCCGGCCATCGTCGAGGGGGTCATGGACCGCTTCGCCGCCCTCACCGGCCGCCACTACCGGCCCTTCGAGTATGTCGGCGCCCCGGACGCGGAGCGGGTCCTGCTGCTCATGGGTTCAGGGCTCGGCGCCGCCGAGGAGACGGTGGAGCATCTGGTCGCGCGCGGCAACAAGGTCGGCCTGGTCAAGGTCCGCCTCTTCCGGCCCTTCTCCCCCGCACGCCTGCTCGCCGCCATCCCCACCACGGCGACCCGCCTTGCCGTCCTGGATCGCACCAAGGAGCCCGGCGCCGACGGTGAGCCGCTGTATAAGGATGTGCTCACCGCCCTGGCGCAGGCGGTCACCCAGGGCGAGCGGGAGCAACTGCCGCGGGTGGTGGGCGGACGTTATGGCCTTTCCTCCAAGGAATTCACCCCGGGCATGGTCCTGGGTATCTTCGACGAACTGGCCAAGGACCAACCCAAGCACCCCTTCACCATCGGTATCATCGACGATGTCGGCCACACCAGCCTGGACTGGGACCCGACCTTCCGCCCCGATGCGGAGGTGGGGGTCACGGCCTGCGTCTTCTATGGCCTGGGCTCGGACGGCACCGTATCGGCCAACAAGAACTCAATTAAAATCATTGCCGAGGAGACGCCCAACTTTGGCCAGGGCTACTTCCAGTATGACTCCAAGAAGGCCGGCGCGGTCACCATCTCCCACCTGCGCTTCGGCTCCAGACCCCTCCGCGAGAGTTACCTGGTGGGGGACGGCGAGGCCAGTTTTGTCGCCTGCCATCAACCTATCTTCCTGAAACAATATGACATGCTGGACAAGGCCGCCGACGGGGCCGTTTTCCTGCTTAACACCCCGACTCCCCCGGAACGGATCTGGGACGAGCTGCCCCGACGGATGCAACAGCAGATCATCCATAAGGGCCTGAGCCTTTATGTCATCGATGCCTATGGCATTGCCGGGCATACCGGCCTGGGCCGGCGCATCAACACCATCATGCAAACCTGCTTCTTCGCCATCTCCGGCATCCTTGGGCGGGAGGAGGCCATCGCCCGTATCAAGGAGGCGGTCAAGAAGACTTATGGCCGCAAGGGCCAAGGCCTACTGGAACCTAATTTCACCGCCATTGACGCCACCATCGAGGGCCTGCGCCAGGTCCAGATCCCAAGCCAGATCACCAGCACCCTCAGGATTACCTCCAGGGTCCCGGCGGAGGCACCCGAATTCGTGCATAGGGTCACCGAGGTCATGATGGCCCACCGAGGCGACAGCCTGCCGGTCAGCCTCATACCCGCCGACGGCACCTGGCCCACGGGCACCGCGCGCTATGAAAAGCGCGGCATCGCCCTGGAGTTGCCCAAGTGGGAGGAAGATCTCTGTACCCAATGCGGCAAGTGCCCCCTGGTCTGCCCTCATGCCGCCATCCGCGCCAAGGTCTATCCGGCGGAACTCATTGCCGGAGCGCTCACGACCTTTCAGCATGCCCCCATCAAGGGCAAGGACTTCCCCGAGGGCTATCGCGTCACCTATCAGGTAGCCCCGGACGACTGCACGGGCTGTGGGCTGTGCGTCGAGGTCTGCCCCATCCGCAACCGCAAGAACCCCTTGCGCAAGGCTATCAACATGGTCCCGATCGACCAGCGGCGGGACCTGGAGCGCCCCAACTGGGACTTTTTCCTGGGACTGCCGGAATTCGATCGTACCCGCCTGGACGCGAGCAAGATCAAGCACGCCATGATGCTCCAGCCCTTGTTCGAGTTCTCCGGGGCCTGCGTGGGTTGCGGCGAGACCCCCTACATCAAGCTGGCGACCCAACTCTTCGGCGACCGCATGTTGGTCGCCAACGCCACCGGCTGTTCCTCCATCTACGGCGGTAATCTGCCCACCACCCCCTACGCCGCCAACCCGGAGGGCCGGGGCCCGAGCTGGAACAATTCCCTCTTCGAGGACAACGCCGAGTTTGGCCTGGGCCTGCGCCTAGCGGTGGACAAGCAGACCGTCCACGCCCGCGAGTTGCTGGCGGGACTGGCGGACCGCGTCGGCGGGGAACTGGCCAGGAGCCTGCTCGAGGCCGACCAGGCCAGCGAGGCCGATCTCTTCGAGCAGCGCCAGCGCATCGCCTTGCTGAAGGAACGGCTAGCCGGCCTGGACCAACCGGAGGCCAGGACCCTCGCCTCCCTCTGCGAGAACCTGGCGCGACGCAGCGTCTGGATCATCGGCGGCGACGGCTGGGCCTACGACATCGGCTATGGCGGGGTCGATCACGCCCTGGCCTCCGGGCGCGACATCAATCTCCTGGTGCTCGATACCGAGGTCTATTCCAACACCGGCGGCCAGACCTCCAAGGCCACGCCCCTGGGGGCGGTCGCCAAGTTCTCCGCCGGTGGCAAGGCGACCTTCAAGAAGGACCTGGCCATGATGGCCATGGCCTACGAGAGCGTCTATGTGGCCCAGGTCGCCTTCGGCGCCAAGGACCTCCAGACCATCCGCGCCTTCCTGGAGGCCGAGTCCTACCCCGGGCCCTCCCTGATCATCGCCTATTCGCCCTGCATCGCCCACGGCGTGGACCTGTCCAACAACCTGCGCCAGCAGGACCTGGCGGTCAACTCCGGCCACTGGCCCCTGTTCCGCTACGACCCCCGCAAGACCGCCGCGGGCGAGAACCCCCTCAGCCTGGATTCCAAGCCGCCGAGCCTGCCCTACCGGGACTTCATCGCCACCGAGACCCGCTTCAGCGTCCTCAACCACACCCACCCCGAGGACGCGGAGCGCTTTCTGCGCCTGGCTCAGCGGCATGTGGAGACCCGCTTCCACCTCTACGAACAGTTGGCCCACCTGGCGGTGGCCAAGCAGGAGTGAGACGCGGAGCCTGACAGCCGCGGCGCCGGGCACGGGGCCCAAGACCCCTGGCCTACCAGCCCGACGCCCGGCCCGCTCCGAGTCCGCGCCCCCAACTCCCTCTTCGATCACCCCTTGGCAACCCGCCCCTTGGAGGGGCCTCCCATGGACCTCAGCACTCCCTACCTCGGCCTGGATCTCAGGAGCCCCCTGGTCCCCTCGGCCTCGCCCCTCAGCCGCGGCCTCGATCCCTGCCGGCAGCTAGAGGACGCCGGCGCCGGCGCCATCATCCTCTGGTCCCTGTTCGAGGAGGCCCTGACCGCCGAGACCGAGACCAGCGCCCGCTTCCTGAGCGAACAGCACACCGGCTTCGCGGAGGCCTCCGACTTCCTGCCCAACTACCACGACTATCCGCCCGCCCTAGACAGCTATCTGGAGCACCTGCACCGGCTCAAGGAGGCCCTGGGGATTCCGATCATCGCCAGCCTCAACGGCGTGACGGTGGGCGGCTGGGTCGCCCATGCCCGCGCCCTGGAGGAGGCCGGCGCCGACGCCCTGGAACTCAATGTCTATTACGTCGCCGCCAACCCCGAGGAGAGCGGCGCCGCCGTGGAGGAGCGTTACCTGGGCCTGCTCGGCGCCCTGCGCCATCAGGTCAGCCTGCCCATCAACATGAAGCTGTCGCCCAATTTCAGCTCCGTCGCGAATATGGTGAAACGCCTGGAGGCGGCCGGGGCCGACGGGGTCGCCCTCTTCAACCGCTTCTACCAGCCGGACATCAATCTCGACAGCCTGCGCCTGCGGCCGGCCCTCTACCCCTCCACCTCCCCCGAATCCTTGCTGGCGATGCGCTGGATCGCCCTCCTCCATGGCCGGGTCGACCTGTCACTGGGGGCCACTGGCGGCGTTCACACCGCCGAGGACGCCCTCAAACTGCTGCTCGCCGGCGCGGACGTGGTCCATCTGTGCAGCCTGCTGCTGCGGGAGGGTCCCGGCGCCCTGAGGGTTGTCCGCGAGGGGATTGAAGGCTGGATGGCGGAACAGGGCTTCGAGACCCTGGCGGATTTTCGGGGCCGCATGAGCGCCCTGGCCGTGCCCAATCCGGCGGAATTCGAGCGCGGCAACTATGTCCAGGTCCTGGACAGCTACAGCGCTTCATCCGGGGTACTCGTTTAGAATGCGATCCTTCACCCGATTCCGCACCGGAGCAACGCCCCATGAGGCCCACCGAGCACCAGAAGCGCTGGCTCAAAAAGCAGGTCCATCACCTCAAGCCCGTCGTCAGCCTCGGCCAGGCCGGGCTTACCGAGCCCGTGCTAGCCGAGATCGAGCTCGCCCTCGATCATCACGAACTGATCAAGGTCAAAATCGCCGCCGGCGACCGTGACCTGCGGGATGAATTCATCGCGGCCATTGTCAACCGCACCCAGAGTGACCTCATCGACCGCATCGGCAACGTCGCCGCCTTCTTCCGCGCCAATCCCCACGGCAAGGCGCCGATGGTATTGCCTCGGGACTAAGCCTCACCCTGCCTTCACCCAAACGCATGGACGCCAGGGCGGCCCTGAATGCCTGAATAACGCTCCGGTTCAGCAGCGGCGCGGAGCGCCGTCCGCTGGAACCGGTTGTTAGCTGGCCTTATGGCACGCGGGATACCGCCCACTTCCAGCTATTGGGATTTCGCGTAGTCGATCATGCCTTGGAAATCCACAATGATCGCAGGCTCGTTTCCCACGACCCAAGCATCGTGGCCTGATGGTAGTAGCGAGACGTCGCCGGGCTTGCACTCCAGCTCGGTCCCGTCGTCCATAAGGATCTTCAGAACGCCTGACACGTGATACTGGAAATGCGGGGCCTCACAGCTTTTCGTCTTAGCGATGGGCTGGACAGATGTTGCCCATCTCCAACCCGGCTCGAAAATCGCGCGACCAATCGTTGCACCGCCGATCTTGAGCAGCTCGAGCCGACCATTGGGGAATTCCCGAACCTCATCCGGTTTCCCGAAACTCTTCAATTCCGCTTTTTCCATCTTGCACCTCCTACTTGTTGGGTTGAGAAGAGCTGGCTTGCAGGCCAAGCTAACGATCCGCCTAAAGCGGGCGCGCCTACTCCAGACTTACAGACCTGGAAGACGCTCGTGGCGCGCCTCGCTTTTGAAGCGACTTGTTAGTTAGCTGTCAAGACCCGTGATATTGTATACCTGCTTTTTAAATAACGCTGAGCACCTCTCCTGCCAATCTTGCCGGGCCTGAACGGGTGAGAGATGTCCTAACGCGCGCTGGGGAATCTGGTGATTATAGCGCCGTACCTAGCGGCTCAA
>JBATOB010000128.1:0-4247 GCA_049290655.1 Chromatiaceae bacterium
TCCGTAAGGAGACGGATGTCCTCGACATCACCCGTACCTGGCAATTCCTGAGCAACAACCGGTTCGGCGAGAAGCAGTAGGTCCCAAGGGGCGCCGGGCTGTCATGGTAGAATCTCCTCAAAGTTCACCCGAGGCCACTCCCATGTCCGACGACAAGACCACCCACTTTGGCTACAAGCAGGTTCCGGTCGAGGAAAAGTCGAGCCATGTGCGCGCGGTGTTTGACTCCGTCGCCCCGCGCTATGACCTGATGAACGACCTCATGTCCCTCGGCATCCATCGCCTGTGGAAGCGCTACGCCATTGAGTTGGCGGGGGTCAGGCGCGGCCAGCGGGTACTGGACCTGGCGGGGGGCACCGGCGACCTGGCCAGCCGTTTCGCCCGGATCACCGGGCCCGAGGGTCGGGTGGTGCTGACGGATATCAACGCCGCCATGCTGACCACGGGCCGCGACCGCCTCCTGGACCAGGGCCTGGCGGGCAACCTCCTCTTCTGCCAGGTCAACGCCGAGACTCAGCCCTTCCCCGACAACCACTTCGACTGCGTCACCATTGGCTTCGGCCTGCGCAACGTTACCCACAAGCAGAAGGCCCTGGCGGAGATGTGCCGGGTACTCAAGCCCGGCGGGCGCGCCCTGGTCCTGGAATTCTCCCACCCGACCAGCCAGGCCCTCGCCAAGGTCTATGACCTCTACTCCTTCACTATGCTGCCGATCCTGGGGCGCCTGATCACTAATGACGCCGACAGCTACCGTTACCTGGCGGAGTCCATCCGTATGCACCCGGACCAGGAAACCCTGCGCGGCATGATGCAGGCGGCTGGCCTCGAACGGTGTGAATACTTTAATCTCACCGGTGGCGTCGTCGCCATCCATCGGGGTTTCAAGCTGTGAGCCAGTCCCCGCTCCCGGATGCGACCCTGGCGGTCCTTGAGAACGCCATCAACCATTACATTGCCCTAGACCCCGAGGCCGCCGAGCGCCTGGGCCCACTGGAGGGCTACATCATCGCCTTCGAGTTCAGGGGCTTTGGTAATCGCCTCTACTTTATCCCGGGTCCCGAGGGTTTCCAGATTTTTGGCGCCTACGACGCCGAGCCGGACTGCCTGCTGCGCGGCACCCCCCTGGCTCTGGCGCAATTGGGGATGACGCATCGCAAGGAGGATACCCTTTTCTCCGGACAGGTCGAGATCGAGGGCGACTCTGCCCTGGCCCAGCGCTTTGGCGACTTCATGGCTGGCCTGGAGATCGACTGGGAAGAGCAGGTATCGCGCCTCACCGGCGATCCCATCGCTCACGCGGTTGGCGCCCGCCTGCGCGCCGCTAGCCGCTGGGGTCAGCGTTCCCTGGACACCCTGGGCCAGGATCTCAAGGAATACCTCCAGGAAGAGGGTCGCCTGCTGCCGACCCGCTACGAGCTGGATCAGTTCCTCGCCGCCGTGGACCGGTTGCGGGATGACGGCGAGCGCCTCGCCGCGCGGGTCGAGCGCCTGCGCCAGCGCATCCCCTCCGGCGCCGGGGATGGCGCCGTTGCGTCCCCGGGCGAGGGCCAACCGCCGTGTTGACCCAGGTGTCGCGGCTGTGGCGCCTGATCCACATCAGCCTAGTGCTGGTGCGCCATGGCCTCGACGAGATCCTCCTCGCCACCCACCTTTTTCGCCCCCTGCGCTTTCTCATCTACTTCTCGCCCTGGTATTGGGTCCGGCGCGCCCACCCCAGGCCCTACCCGGTGCGCATCCGCGAGGCCCTGATCGAGCTGGGCCCCATCTTCGTCAAGTTTGGCCAGATCCTCTCCACCCGGCGCGATCTGCTGCCGGATGACCTGGCCGACGAATTGGCCAAGCTCCAGGACCAGGTGCCGCCCTTCCCGGGGACCCAGGCCCGCGCCATTATTGAAAAGTCCTGGGGCAAGCCCATCGAGGCGGTCCTTGACGGCTTCGACGAACAGCCCCTGGCCTCCGCCTCCATCGCCCAGGTCCATATAGCGCGCCTCAAGGATGGCCGCGAGGTGGTGGTCAAGGTGGTGCGTCCCGGCATCGAGCGCATCATCCGGCGCGACCTCGGCCTCCTGCTGACCCTGGCGGGGCTGGCCCAGCGCTACTGGAAGGACGGCCGCCGCCTGCGACCGGTGGAGGTGGTCAAGGACTACCAGAAGACCATCCTCGACGAACTGGATCTCCAGCGCGAGGCGGCCAACGCCAGCCAATTACGCAAGAACTTCCTGGGCAGCAGCATGCTGTATGTCCCCGAGGTGTATTGGGACCTCTGCTACCCCCATGTCATGGCCATGGAACGTGTCCATGGCACCCCGGTGGGGGAGGTGGAACGGCTCAAGGCCCAGGGCATAAGCATGAAGTTTCTGGGCGAGCGCGGCGTCGAGATCTTCTTTACCCAAGTCTTTCAGCACAATTTCTTCCATGCCGACATGCACCCGGGCAACATCTTCGTGGAGCCCAGCGGTCGCTACATCGCCGTGGATTTCGGCATCGTTGGTACCCTGACCAGCGAGGACCAGCGCTACCTGGCCGAGAACCTGCTGGCCTTCTTCCACCACGACTACCGGCGCGTCGCCGAGTTGCACATCGAATCTGGCTGGGTCCCCGCCCATACCCGGGTGGACGAGTTCGAGTCGGCCATCCGCACCGTCTGCGAACCTATCTTTGGCAAGCCCCTGGCGCAGATCTCCTTCGGCTATTTTTTGCTGCGCCTCTTCCAGACCGCCCGGCGCTTCGACATGGAGGTCCAGCCGCAGCTCGTCCTGCTGCAGAAAACCCTGCTCAACATCGAAGGCCTGGGCCGCCAGCTCTATCCCGAACTGGACCTCTGGACCACCGCCAAGCCCTTCATGGAACAGTGGATGAAGGACCAAGTCGGTCCCCGCGCCCTCTGGGCCAGGCTCAAGCGGAATCTGGGCCCCTACTCCGAAGGGGTGCCCGAGCTCCCCCTGCTAGCCTATCGCGTCCTCCAGGGCCTCGACCGCCAAAGTCTCCCCATCCGCTGGCGCTCCGACGAACTTGAGCGCCTGCGCCATGAGATCCGTAACCATCATGCCCGGGTCCAGGCCCTCATCGCCGGCGCTGGCCTCATCGCCAGCGGCACCCTGCTGCTGGTTTTCGGTCCTGGCCCCATGTTGTCGGTCGGTGAGGCCCAGGCCCTGGCACTCGGCCTTATCGTCTTTGGTGGCCTGGTGTTGGCGGGCAGGTGGCGTTAGCCGAGCCCTTTGCTGGGTCCCTTTTCGCTGGCGCCTTAACTGGTTGTCGACAAGGAACCGGCTCGACCGGAAACCTCGGCTTGGCGTCCTCCATGATCGGAATTTCTCGTGTCTATCCGGCAATCCCCAGCCTCTTCGATGTCTACTCCCGCGGATAGTTATTCGCCGGAATCAAGGCTAGGAATTATGACGTCGGGTGTTTGCCAATACCGCAAGGATATAGATGGACTGCGCGCCCTGGCGATTGTGCCAGTGGTGCTTTTCCACGCCGGACTTCCCGGTTTTACGGGCGGTTACATCGGGGTGGATGTGTTTTTTGTTATCTCTGGCTTTCTGATCACTTCCATGATTCAGGGAGAAATCAAAGAAGGTCGCTTCTCCCTGCGCAATTTTTACGAACGCCGTTCGCGCCGCATCTTTCCGGCGCTCTTCACCCTGCTTGCTGTCTGCACCATGGCCGCGGCCTTGCTCCTCTATCCCGAAGACTACCAACGTTATGCCCGCTCTCTGATCGCCGCCACGCTATTCCTGTCAAGTTATCTTTTTAATCGGGAATCCGGTTACTTTGATGGAGGGGCGGAGGAAAAGCCACTGCTGCATACCTGGTCCCTGTCGGTGGAGGAACTCTTTTACGTTTTTTTCCCGATGCTACTGGCCATTGCTTGGCGGCTACGCGGGGAGCGATGGGCAAAAGTCTTGCAAATTGCCGCGCTCATATCCTTCTCGGCCTCCGTATTGGTCATGCAGCTTGAGGTTTCCTCCAATTCGGCCTTTTACCTAGCTCAATATCGCGCCTGGGAGTTCCTGATCGGAGCCCTGCTGGCGCTGTACACAGCAGCACCTAGCGTGGATGGCCGTCGCGCCAACCTCTTTATCACCGCGGGTCTGTTGATGATCCTGGGGCCGGTTGTCAGCTATTCGGAGAAAACCCCATTTCCGGGAGTAGCCGCCTTGTTGCCATGCCTAGGAGCTGCCCTGATTATTCGGTTCGGTCAACAGGCCACTTCGGTAACGCGTTGGCTGCTGATGAACAAGATC